>JBKPMI010000082.1:0-4156 GCA_046732075.1 Acidobacteriota bacterium
ATCGGGAGGAGGCCTCCCGCCTCGAGCCCGGCGGCGCGCGCCGCCGCGATCTCGGGAGCCGAGTCACTGGCCGGGACCGGCGACCAGGCGAAGAGAACGACGTATCCGCGGCTGGCCGGTCGGGGAGAGCCGTCGGGTCGAGGAGGTAGACCGGGCGGCCCGCAGCCGCTGCGGCCCGACCAGCGGCCGCTGCGGCGCCCCGGATCGACTCCACGGCCGAGCCGGGTCCGACCACGACCGGTCCTCCCGGGCACTTCGCGAACCCGCGCGCCCACGCCTCCGGGTCGGCGGGGCCCACGGCGACGCGGCCCGACGGGCTCCGCTCGAGGAATCGCCGCTCGACCGGATCGAACCGGTATGCCGGCGGTCCGACCTCCCCGGAGTAGGGCACGCCGTGCGCCGCGATGCGCCGCCCCGCGACCTCCGCCTCGCGCGGCCGCACCGAAGCCCCCGCGTTCTCGTATTCGATCACCGGGCCCTCCGCGGCGTTACGCCGTAGCGGGACAGCGGGTCGATCTCGAAGTTGACCCGGTCGCCCGGGCGGCGCGAGCCGAGCGTCGTCCGCCGGTGCGTCTCCGGGATCAACGCGACCTCGAAGGCTCGGGGGCGTCGGCGCGACACCGTGAGGCTCACCCCGTCGAGCGCCACCGATCCCTTGCGGACGACGTGGCGGGAAAGGCCGCGCGGGATGGAGAACCGGTAGGTCCAGGCGCCGCCTTTCTTCTCGATCGCGAGGACCCGCGCCACCGCGTCGACGTGCCCGAGCACGAAGTGGCCGGAGATCCGGCCGCGCCATTCGAGGGCGCGCTCCAGGTTGACCGTCGCACCGGGAGCCACGTCGCCGAGCGTCGTCACCGCGAGGGTTTCGGGCGAAAGGTCCGCGATCAGCCGGCGGCCGGTCTCGGTCGCGGTCACGCAGACGCCCGAGAGCGCGATGCTCTCGCCGCGCCGGAACCGGCCGAAGCCGGCGGGCGGCGCGACGGATACGCGAACGGCGCGTCCGCGCCGCCGCTCGAGCGACTCGACGCGCCCGATTCCCGTCACGATCCCGGTGAACATCCGGCGAAGTGTATCGGCGGCCCGGCCGCGCGGCCCTTACCTCGCGCGGACCACGGTTCCAGTGACGAGCCAGTCCGCGCCCAGGCGCTCCTGCTCGATCCCGCCGATCCGGACCGCGCGGTCGAGGTCGAAACCGGCGCCGCCGACGGCGCCCGGGGCCTCCCGGCCCCCCAGCACCCGGGGCGCGAAGAACACGGCGACGCCGTCGACCAGGCCGGCGCGGAGGAAACCGAAAAGCGTCTCGGCGCCCCCTTCGACGAGGAGGCTCGTCACCTCCTCGGCGGCCAGCCGGCGCAACAATCGCCGGAGGTCGACGCCGCCCCTCGCCGGCAGGCTCCAGACCTCGACGCCGCGCTCCCGGAGCCGCCGGACACGCTCGTGGATGTCCGGCAGGGCCGTCGCGACGACCACGCCCGCCGGATCGCGGAAGAGCCGCGCGGATGCCGGCGCGAGCAGGCGGCCGTCGAGAACGACCCGGCGATGCGGCCGCCGGCCCGCCTTTCCGACGCGGCGGGTCAAGAGCGGGTCGTCGGCCGTGACCGTGCCGGCGCCCACGAGGACCGCGTCGTACTCTTCCCGCAGGAGAAGCGCGCGACGGCGCGCTTCCGGGCCTGTGATCCAGCGGCTCTCGCCCGAGGCCGCCGCGATCTTGCCGTCGAGCGTCGCGGCCCACTTCGCGAGCACGAAGGGACGCCGGCCCGCGATCCAGGTCCGGAACTTCTCATTCTGACGCTCGGCCGCATCGCGAGTCGCTCCGCGCGCTTCGACGACATCGATTCCGGCCCGCCGGAGCGCGCGGATCCCGCGTCCCGAAACGAGGGGGTTGGGGTCCCGCGCCGCGACGAACACCCGCCCGATGCCGGCCTCGATGATTCGGGGCGCGCAGGGCGGCGTCCGTCCCGTGTGCACGCAGGGCTCGAGCGAGACGTACAGGTCCGCCCCCCGGGCGCGGGCCCCGGCCCGATCGAGGGCGGCGATCTCCGCGTGCGGCCCGCCGGCGCGGCGGTGCCACCCCTGCGCGAGGATCCGGCCCCGACGGGCGACGATCGCTCCGACCATGGGATTCGGTGGAACGGTGTACCGCCCCCTCTCCGCGAGGTCGATCGCGCGCCGCAGGAGAGCGTCCGGGTCGGGCGAGGTCAAAGCGCCGCGTCGCGACGCGCCGCGTCCTCGGGATCTTCTTCGAGCAGCGCCCGCGCGTAGTTCGCCGGATCGAACGGTACGAGGTCGTCGACCGCCTCTCCCACACCGACGTAGAGGACGGGCAGCGAGAGCTCGCGGTAGATCGCGAGCACGATGCCGCCGCGAGCGCTGCCGTCCAATTTCGTCAGGACGACGCCGGTCGCGCCCGCGGCTTCCACGAAGCGCCGGGCCTGGGTCAGCCCGTTCATGCCGGTCGTGGCGTCGAGGACGAGCAGGACCTGGTGCGGAGCGCCGGGCACCTCGCGCGCCGCTATCCGCCGGAGCTTCGCGAGCTCCTCCATGAGGTTCTTCTTCGTGTGCAGCCGGCCGGCCGTGTCCACGAAGAGCTTCCGGACACCGCGCGCCTTCGCCGCCGCGAGCGCGTCGAACAGCACGGCCGAAGGGTCTGCGCCCTCCTGGTGTCGGACTACCGGCACGCCGATGCGTCCGGCCCAGACCTCCAGCTGCTCGATGGCGCCGGCGCGAAAGGTGTCCGCCGCCGCCAGCAGAACGCTGTTCCCCGCCGAGACCTCGCGCGCCGCCAGCTTCGCGGTCGTGGTGGTCTTCCCGGAACCGTTGACCCCGACGAGGAAGATCACCTCGAGCGGAACGTCGGGCACGGGCGCGGGGCGGGGCGCCCGCGAGATCACGGCCTCGATCTCTTCCACGAGGGCCGACTTGAGCGCCGCCAGGTCGTTGCGGGACGAGGAAGCGCGACGCCGGCGGACGCCCTCGGTGAGCGCGCCGGCCGTGGCCGCGCCCACGTCGGCCTCGAGCAACACCTCCTCGAGCGACTCGAGCACGGACTCGTCGAAGCCGAGGCCCTTCTTGACCGCGTCCCCGAGCTTCTCGAGGATCTCGGTGTGGGTCATGAAGAGACCGCGGCGGACCTTCGCCAGCAGGCCCCCGGGGCGCTCGGTCATGGAGGGGGATTATTCCTCGTCCGGAGGGTCAGGACCGGGGCGAATTCGAGTCCGTGGGTGAGCTCCCCTCCAGGAGCAGCCGGGCCTTCGCGCCGGTCTCCCCCGTCGGGTCGAGCTCGATCGTGCGTTCGAGATAGCGGCGGCCGAGCGCCGTCTTCTTCATCGTCACCAGCGCGAGGCCCAGCCGCAGGTGCGCCTCGGCATTCCTCGGCTCGAGCCGGATGACCTCGAGATAGTCCTGGGCGGCGGGCTCGAGCTCCCCGCGGGACTCGCGCGCGATGCCGCGTCCGATGAGCGCCGCGGCGGATGTTGGATCGCGCGAGAGCGCTACCGAGAACGCCTGCTCGGCGGCGGCAAAGTCCCGCTGCCGCTGCTTCAACCGGCCGCGGTTGATGG
This sequence comes from Acidobacteriota bacterium, assembly GCA_046732075.1. Lineage (GTDB taxonomy): Bacteria > Acidobacteriota > Thermoanaerobaculia > UBA5066 > Gp7-AA6 > Gp7-AA6. The sequence continues at coordinate 3,561 of JBKPMI010000082.1, forward strand.
CGGCGTCGATGCGGTCCTCCAGCTCCGGCGAGTTCTCAGCGACCTGGAAGTCCCCCTCGGCATCGTCGTAGCGCCCGAGCTCGAGGCTCGCCATGCCGCGGTGAACGTGGTACAGCGGTTTCTCCTTGTCCAGGCCCACGGCGCGGTCGAAGGAGGCGAACGCTTCCTTGATCCGCCCCTGCATGAGAAGCGCGACGCCCAGGCCGTCGTGGACTTCCGGGTTCTTCTCATCGTTCGGAAGAACCTCCCGGTACGCGCGCTCGGCCTCGGCGGCCCGGCCCTCCCGGAGAAGAACCGCCGCCATGCGCTCGTTGAGCAGGGTTTCGGCGGAGCTGTTCTTCTTGGATTGCGACGCGCAGCCGGCCGAGAGGAGAAGGAGCGCCGCCGCCGCGACGGAGGGGCGCCGGAGATGCATCAACTGGCTTCCACGCGCCGCAGCGGCGTCGCGGCGACTTCGGGCGCAGCCTCTTCCCTCGCAATCGGCACCAGCTCCCCTTTTTCGTAGGATCGGATCAGCGCCTCGACGATCGAGGGATCGAACCGGTTGCCGGCGAGGTCTCTCAGCCGCTGGAAGACGAACCGGATGTCCATTGCCC
>JBKPMI010000083.1:0-10127 GCA_046732075.1 Acidobacteriota bacterium
CGTGGGCGCGGACGTCAACGAGGCGAACCTCTCGAAGCTCGGCCCGAAGCAGCCGGCGGAGATCGCGCTCGACGCCGTGCCCGACCGGACGTATCACGGCTACCTGAGGCAGATCGTGCCGGCGGCCGACCGGCAGAAGGCCACCGTGCGGGTCAAGGTCGCGTTCCAGGACGCCGACGACCGGATCCTGCCGGACCTGTCGGCCCGCGTCTCGTTCACGGCCGAGCCGACGACCGGGAAGACCGGACGCACGCGCGTGATGGTTCCGGCGACCGCGATCCGCACGGTCGGCGGGAAGAAGGGGGTCTTTCGCATCGTCGAAGGGCGCGCGAAGTTCCAGCCGCTCCGGACCGGCCCGGAGACGCAGGGCCAGGTGGAAGTGCTGGAAGGACTTTCCGGAGGGGAGCAGCTCGTGTCCACGTCCTCCGGCGAGATCCGGGACGGAGATCGAGTTCGCGTGGAGGGGGAAAAGTCGTGAGGGAGAGCAAATGACGGACATCATCGCGCTCGACCACGTCGAGAAGGTCTACCACCGGGACGCCATCGAGATCCCGGTCTTGAAGGACGTCACGCTCGCCGTTCCGCAGGGGGAGTTCCTCGCGCTCATGGGCCCGTCCGGCTCGGGGAAGACGACGCTCCTGAATCTGATCGCGGGAATCGACCAGGCCACCCGCGGCCGGGTGCTCGTCGGCGGGGAAGACATTTCGACCCTGTCGCAGACGGTGCTCGCCAAGTGGCGGTCGCAGACGATCGGTTTCATCTTCCAGCTCTACAACCTGATCCCGGTGCTGACGGCGTTCGAAAACGTCGAGCTGCCGCTCCTCCTGACGAAACTCTCCCGCGCCGAGCGCCGCCGTCACGTCGAGACCGCGCTCTCGATCGTGGGACTCGCCGACCGGGTGGACCACTACCCGAGACAGCTCTCGGGCGGACAGGAGCAGCGGGTCGCGATCGCGCGTGCGATCGTGTCGGATCCGCAGATCCTGGTGGCGGACGAGCCGACCGGAGACCTCGACGCGAAGTCCGCGGAGGAGATCCTGATCCTCTTGAAGCGCCTGAACGAGGAGTTCGGCAAGACGATCGTCATGGTCACGCACGACCCGAAGGCCGCGAGCCGCGCCCACCGGATGGTGCACCTCGACAAGGGCGTGCTGGAGTCCGACGAGCTGACCGAGACCGGCCACCTCCGGCGGGTGTGAGGGCGGAGCGATGAAGTTCTTCCGCCTGATCTGGAGAAACGTCTTCCGCAAGAAGACGCGAATGTTTCTGACGACTGCTTCGATCATCCTGGTGCTCGTCCTCATCGTCGTTTTGGTTTCGCTCCTGAACGCGATGGAGGCGGACCCGTCCGGGGGCCGCGGCGCCAACCGGCTCGTCGTGCAGCACGCGACGGGTCTCGCGTCGTTTCTGCCGCTCTCGCAGCGACAGCGCATCGAGCAGATCCCGGGGGTCGTCGCGGTGTCGCCCGAGATCTGGTTCGGCGGCGTTTACAAGGACGACCGGCCCGAGAACTTCTTCGGCCAGCTTTCGGCGGACCCCGAGGTGTTCTTCGACAAGATCTTCGACGACGCGACGATCGACCCGGCCGTGAACGCGGCATGGAAGGCGACGCGCGACGGGTTCGTCGCGGGCGAGAACCTCGTGAAGAAGTTCGGCTGGAAGAAGGGGGATCACATCCAGCTCCGGGGGACCTACATCCCGGTCACACTCGACCTCGTATACCTCGGCAAGTACAACGCGGGGGACGAGTCGAATATCTTCTTCCAGAACGAGTACCTCAACCAGGCGAAGTGGTTCGGCGCGAACCGCGTCACCGGCATCTACTACCTGAAGGTCAGCTCCCCGGGGGACCTGCCGCGCGTGACGGCCGCGATCGACCACGCGTTCGAGAACAGCGACGCGCCGACGCATACCATGACCGAGAAACAGTTCCAGGCGCAGTTCATGGAGATGATGGGCAACATCAAGGGGCTGATCCGCTGGATCTCGCTCGTGATCCTCTTTGCGGTGACGCTGATCGTGGCCAACACCGTGGCGATGTCCGCGCGCGAGCGCGTCACTGAGATCTCGGTCATGCGGGTCCTCGGCTTCCGCCGCGGGCACGTGCTCTCGTTCATCCTGTCGGAGTCGGTCCTCATGTCGCTCCTCGGCGGGATCGTGGGCGTCGTGCTGGCGAAATTCGTGATCATCCCGGGGATGGTCAAGGGCATGCAGACCACGCCGATGGCGCCCTTCCTCATCAATTTCAAAGTCACGTGGCAGGTTCTGCTGGCCGCCTTCGGAATCTCGGTCGGCGTCGGCGTTCTGGCCGGCTTCGTCCCGGCCATCCGCTCCTCGCAGGTCCGGATCGTGGACGGCCTGCGGCAGGTGGTCTAAGGGTACCCGGATGGCCATACCGCTCAAGTACAACGTCCGCAACCTGATGGTCCGGAAGGTCTCGACCGGCATGACGGTCTTCGTCATCTGTCTCGTCGTGACGGTGTTTCTCTTCGTCCTCTCGCTCTGGAGCGGCGTCACGCGCACGCTGTCGACGAACGCCTCGGACCGCAACGTCGTGACGATGCGGGTCGGCTCGCAGGCCGAAATGCAAAGCGTCATCACCCGCGAGTCCGCGGACCTCATCCGGTCGATGCCCGGCATCGAGAGGAACGCGGAGGGCCAGGCGCTCGTGTCGCCGGAGCTCCTGACGCTCGTCAACATCGCCAAGCAGGACGGGAAGAGCACGAACGTCCAGGTGCGCGGGACCTCGCCGATCGGAATGCAGCTGCGTCCCTCGATCAAGATCGTCGACGGGCGGATGTTCCGCCCCGGGACCAGCGAGGCGGTCGTGTCGAAGGTACTTCCGTCGCGGATCGCGAACGTCCGGATCGGCGACACGCTAAAGCAGGGGAGCTACCGCTGGTCGATCGTGGGCTACTTCGACGCCTCGAACTCAGCCTACGACTCGGAGATCTGGACCGACGTTGCCGACCTGCAGGCGCAGAGCAAGCGGCCGATCTACTCGATCGTTTACGTGCGCACGCCCGACCGGGACTCCGCGCAGCGCTACATCGAAGCGGTCAAGGGGGACCAGCGCCTGAAGCTCGAGGGAAAGACCGAGAAGAAGTACTTCGCGGAGCAGATGGTGACCGGGGCGCCGATCAAGATCCTCGCGATCCTCGTCGGCGTCTTCACCGCGATCGGCGCCTCGTTCGGCGCGATGAACACGATGTACGCGCAGGTCTCCTCGCGCATCCGGGAGATCGGGACCCTGCGCGCGATGGGGTTCTCCCGCCGGTCGGTCCTGACGTCGTTCGTGCTCGAGGCGCTGTTGCTCTCGTTGATCGGGGGGATCCTGGGGACGCTCCTCGCGTTCATCCTCTTCAACCTGGTCATCACCAAGCCCACGGGGACGATGAACTTCCGGACCTTCTCCGAGATCCTGTTCAACTTCCGGCTGACCCCGCCTTTGGTCGCGGGAGGCATTGCGTTCTCGCTCGCGATGGGTCTCGTGGGCGGCTTCTTCCCGGCCTTCCGCGCGGCGCGCCTGAAGATCACCACGGCCCTTCGGGAGATTTAGGGCTTTCCCGCGGCAAGCCGGGGAGCCGGCTGATATATTTATCTATATCGTTTTGATGCCTTATTAGACATCGATCCGATATACTTCCTGGCCATGGATGCCGCATCCCTCGTCCGGTACGCGCGGGGCAAGGCGAACCTGAGCCAGCGGGAGCTCGGCCGCCGCGCCGGAGTGACGCAGGCCTCGATCGCCCGGATCGAGAGGGGGGAAACCTCTCCCCGCTTCGAGACGCTCGATCGGCTCCTCTCGACCTGCGGGTTCGAGCTGGAGCCCGTGCCGAAAACCGGGGTCGGGATCGACCGGACCGTGATCCGCAGACTGCTCACGATGACTCCTTCCGAAAGGGCGGCCGCGGCGGCCCAAGAGGCGCGCGTCGTCGAGCGTCTTCCCCGTCGAAAGAACTAGTCCGCATGTTCGACCCGGTTCGGACCCTTCGCGTTCTCGTCGACGCGGGTGTCCGTTTCGTGGTCATCGGCGGCTTCGCCGGCCGCTTCTGGGGATCGAACTCGATCACGAACGATGTGGACATCTGCTACGCGCGTGACCGGAAGAACCTCGAGGCGCTGGCTTCGGCTCTCCGGAAGCTCGAGGCGCGCCTCCGCGGCGCGCCGGCCGGCATCCTGTTCCTCCTGGACGCACGGACACTGGAGGCCGGCGATCACTTCACGTTCGAGACGAACGCCGGCAATCTCGACTGTCTCGGCAACCCGGCGGGATCCCGGGGCTACCTCGACCTCATCCAGGGAGCGACCGATATGGACGTGGAGGGCATGCGGATCCCCGTCGCGGCCCTCGAAGACGTGATCCGCCTGAAGAAAGCGGCCGGCCGGCCGAAGGATCGCGCGGAGCTCGAGATCCTCGGGGCGCTTCTCGAGGAGATCGAACGGAATCGAAAGAAGCGGTAGCTCCCCCGCCTCTAAGGCGCCGGCGGAAGCACGCGGATCTCGACCGTGTCTTTCGTGAATAGCGGGATCCAGACCCGGTTTCCCTTCGCGTCGTAGGCGAAGTCCGCGGGCGAGACGACCCCGTCGATCGCTGCGGTGAAGACGCCGCCCGGATGGCCTCGCAAAATCGCATTCCGCTCCCAGCTCGAGACCAGCAGCGAGCCGTCGGACGCTCGCGCAACTCCGTCCAGCTGGCCGGACTCCAGCCTCTGGACGTTCTGCCGCTTTCCCCCGCGCGTGATCCGATAGAGCTCGCCGCTTCCGAACGTCACCACCCAGGTGCCGTCCGCGTCGGCGAGGAGGCCGTTCGGAAGACCCAGGGACCTGTCTTTCGCGATGCGCTCGGCTTTTCCATCCGCGATCCGGTAAATCGCGTCGGTGCCGTTCGGCTCCAGATCCGTCTTGCCCGGGGAGAGCCCGCTGTCGCTCGCCCACACCGATCCGTCGGGCGCGGCGGAGAGGTCGTTCAAGAACGTCGCGCCGGGGATCGCCACCTTTCCCATCCCCTTGCCGGTCTTCCGGTCGAACATCCGCACCGAAGCGATGTCGGCGACGTAGAGGAGCTGTCCGGAAAGCGCCATCCCCTTGGGGGCGTCGAGGGTCTGCCCCGGCTTGCTGCCGTCGATCCACTTGAGGTCGAGGACCTTTCCCTGCGGATCCAGCCGCGAGATGAATCCGTTCCCGTCGGCCGCGGTCTCGGGACCGTTGATGTTGCTGACGAAGTAGACGTCGGACTCGTCGTCGTGGAGAACGCACTCCGGGGTCCGGAAGCCGACGTCCCGGACGACGACGGACGCGACCGGCGCTGCAACCGCGACGGGTTCCGGGGCCGCGGTGACCGCGGGGGTCGCCTCCGCCGGCGCGCTTTCCCGGTTCGCGCGGCACGCGAGAGTGAGAACCAAGCCTCCCAGCAGGACCGACGCCGTCCGAATCCTCATGTCTCGCTCCTTCTTGCGGGATCCTGGCCCGCGACCGGCTCGACGCGCCGCTCGCCGTCGCGCCCTCCCACGATCCGGCCCCAGGGAACCTCCGGGTCGTGTTCGAAGACGCAGAGCCATTCTTCCGCGGCCGCGCGCGCGACGAGCCGTCTCTTGTTCTCGATCAAGTCCACCGGGTACAGGTCGTACGCCATGATCCAGGCAACCGGAACGTGCGCGGTCGTCGGGAGCGCATCCGCGAAGTAGAACGCGACGTACCCCTCGGACTCGACGCGGATCGCCTGCATCCCGGCGTTGTGGCCGCGGACCGGCACCACGCTCACCCCGGGCCGCACCTCGAACTCTCCCCGGACCGCCTCGATCCGTCCGGCCCGGGCGTACGGCTCCCAGTCGTCCGGCCGGTACGAGGCGCGGTCGCGCTCGTGGGGAGACCGCGCGTGCGCGAGCTCCTCCTCCTGGACGTAGAGGGTGGCGTTCTCGAAGGCGGGAACCGCGCGCCCGTCCGGCTCGAGACGGGTCGCGCCGCCGGCGTGGTCGAAGTGGAGGTGAGACAGCACGAGGGCGTCCACGTCGGCGGGGCGGACCCCGAGGACCCGGAGGCTTCCCTCGACCGTCGTCTTCTCGTCGATCGCGTAGCGATCCCGTTCCGTCGCGCCCCACTTCCCGCCGAGTCCCGACTCGACGAGCGCGACGAAGCCGTCACCGCGGACGAGCAGACAGTTCGTCGCGAGCCGGACGCGGTTTCGGTCGTCCGCCGGAAATCGGCGCTCCCAGAGAACCTTCGGGACCACTCCGAACATCGCGCCGCCGTCCAGCCGGAACTCCGGCCCGCGGACGAGATCGAGTTGGAGGCGTCCGAATTGCATTCTCCCTCCGGATTCTAGGCCCCGGCCCGTAAACTCACCGCGGTGCGGCTCCACTTCTACGGCACGAAGGGATACGTCGACGAGTCGAGCGAGGCGCACGCGGGCCACTCCGCCTTCACGGTGGAAGCCGGCGGGTATCGGCTGCTGTGCGACTTCGGCCAGAACCGCCGCGGGCTTCTCCAGACGATCCGTCCCGACGCGATCTTCGTCTCCCACGCGCATCCCGACCACGCGTGGGGGCTCGAGGAGGGAACCGCGGCGCCGGTCTACGCCTCCGCGATCACGCACGAACTCACGGCGAAGTTTCCGATCGAGAATCGCATCGTCCTGGAACCGGGCCGCACGGTGGCGGCCGGGCCGTTCCGCCTGACCGCCGCGACCGTCCTTCACTCCGTACGGTGCCCGGGGATCGGCGTTCGCCTGGAGGTGGAGGGCCGCATACTCGTCTACTCCGGCGACCTCGTGTCGTTCGAGGATCCGGAGGCCGCGCTCGACGGCGCGGAAATCTACGTCGGGGACGGCTCGACTCTGACGGGCTCCCTGGTGCGCCGACACTCGAGCGGCGCGCTCCTCGGACACACGACGATTCGCGCGCAGCTGGGGTGGCTCGCGAAGCGGAAAATCGGCCGGGCGGTCTTCTCCCACTTCGGGAGCGAGGCAATCGCCATGGGGGAGGAAGCGCTCTCGGAGGCGCTCGCGAAGCTCGGTTCGGAACGTCTCCCCGGCGGCGAGGTCACGGCCGCCCGCGACGGCAGGACCCTCGAGCTCTAGGCCGCTACTTCGGCGACGACGCGGCCGCTCCGGTGGGCGCGCTCGCGCTCATGGAGCTCGCTGCCGTCGGTGCGGTCGAGAGAGCGCCGGCCGTAGCGCGCGACGCGGTGGACGTCTGGGTCACGGGAACCGTGGCGGCGCCCCCGATCGTCAGCCCGGTCTGGGTGGTCGGCGCGGCGTTCGGGTCCGGAAAGCCGTTCGAGCCGATGGGAATCGGGGAGGCGGTGGTCGACCCGGCCGTCGCCGGAACGCTGGTGATGAAACCGTTCGGTCCAATCGTCGCGAGAGCCGGGACCGTCACGTCGGCGAAGACCGGGAACCCGTTGGGGCCGATCGAGACGGGGGCCGCCGCCGCGCTCGACGAGGCGGCGTTGTTTCCGAGCGAGAGGCTGTTCCCGACGGTGAGGTTTGCCGCGCGGGGCGTGATTCGTGGCAGATCACCGCGGAATACCTGCGCCTCGATAGACGTGCCGAGCGAGTTCGTGGACGTGGCCGTTGCTGCCCCCCCGGCCGCGGAGACGACCAGGGTGTCGCCGGAGAAGCCGCCCAGGGTCGTGGCCGCGCGGCCGCCGGTCGGTCCCAGGAAGACGGTGGTCGCGCCGTTCGCCAGCGTCGGGCTCGGGGCTTTCGGCACGGATGACACCGAGCGGACGAGCTCGGCGGGAATGGACGTCAACCGGCCGTCCGAGAGACGCCGCACCAGGATCACCGAGCCGCGCTCGACGGGCGGGGTGGCGGTCAGGACTTCCGCCTGGCCCTGCACGGAAATCTTGAAGACCGTCGCCGCGCTCGTCGAAACTCCGATGCACGCGAACGCCGCCAGAACGAGTACCAATGTCTTCGCTTTCATCGCAATGCCTCCCGAGAGTAGAGAACGCCTCGTCACGTGCATCCGGCATTGCAGGATCCGTTCCGGCGTCTATCTCCTTGCCCTGCAAGGAGGCGGAATGGTTGAGCGAAGCGAGAAGGACCGGGGTTACCGGGCGAGCTGCGATCGCGCCGTGACCGGCAGACCCGCGGGAACAGGCGCGGCGGCGGGTTTCGAACCGGTCGCGGCCGCTTCCTCGACGACGCCGGCGCGGCGGGCTTCCCGGGCGCGTTTGACGAGTGCCAGGATGCCGCCCGCCATCAGCACGTAGAAGCCGGCCCAGACGAGGCTGATGAGCGGCTTCCGCGTGACCTCGAGCGAAAGCGACTCGCGCGTCGCGGCCTGGTGCTCGGCGGCCGGGTCCTTCGAGATCCCGCGAAGCCGCAACGCCACGGCGCCGTCCGACGGCGACACCGCCAACACCTGCATGACCCCGCCGGGATGGCCCGGAATCTCGACCTCGGGCGCTTCGGCCTCCGCTCCGTCCATGTGGAAGACGTAGCGCAGGGTGACGTCGTGCTTCGAGCCGTCGGGAGGCGTGATCGTCAAGTCCGTGAGGACGAGCACCTGCTTCTTCCCCTCGAACATGGCCGAACGGTCCGCGTTGAAGTCACGGAACGTGAAGCCGGTGCCCTCCACGTTCGTCGTCGTTCCCTTCGTCAGCTGGACCTCGCGGCCGATCTTCTCGGGCTGCCCCGGGTCGTACTGCTGAGGCGACAGGTAGTCGTCGAAGATCGCGGTTCGGCGGATGGCGGGGTTCACCATCAGCTGTCCGGTCTTGGTGTTCGTGTACATCTTCGGATAGGCGTATCCGGTCTTTCCCGACGCGGCCCGCACCCGGACCTCCATCGCCTGCTTCCGGGTCGCGGTGCCCGGGACTATGCGAAGGAACGTCAGCGTCTTGTCACCCACCCGGGTGGGCACCTCCCGGACGAGCGTCACCCGCGACGATTTCGAGTACACGCCCGACACGACGATCCCGGCGATCATGATCCCGACGCCGACGTGGGCCAGGTACCCGCCGGCGCCGGCGAGCTTGCCGTTGGCCGCCTTCCGCAGGACCGCCCGCAGGTTCATGTCGGCCGAGAAACCGGCGGCGAAGAGGAGGATCAGGCTCGTGGGCTGTCTCGCGCCGAGGACGAGCGCGAGGACCACCACCCCGGCGCCGACCGCCAGCGAGCGGAGCGCGTTCCGGAGGAGCTCGCTCGCCGAAGACGACTTCCAGGAAAGGAACGGGACGAGCCCGGAAAGAACGACGAGCAGGAGGGCCGCGGGGGCCGCGGTCTTTCCATAGAAGGAGGTCTGTACCTGCGACGGGTTCCCGGAGAGCCGGGTCAGGAGCGGCGCGGAAGTTCCGAGCAGGATCACGAACGCGAGCGCGCAGAAGACCGCGATCCCCAGGATGAACAACACGCCCCGCGAGAGGAGACCGGTTTCCTCTTCCGGCTGGACCGGGATCGCCCGCCAGCGGAACGCGATCAGCGCGATCGACCCCACGACGAAGAACCCGAGGATGCCGACGAGCCACGCAGTGATTCCGAGGTCGACGAACGAGTGCACGGAGAAGTCGGCGAGGACCCCGGAGCGCGTCAGGAACGTGCCGTAGAGAATCGTGGCGAACGCCGAGCAGGCGAGGATCAGATTCACCTTGCGATGCCGCAGCTTGACCCGCTGGAGGAACATCCCGTGCACGAGCGCTGCCGTGAAAAGCCACGGCACGAGGCTCGTGTTCTCGACGGGGTCCCAGCCCCAGTATCCGCCCCAGCCGAGAGTCTTGTATGCCCAGTACCCGCCCATCAGGATCGCGGTGCCGAGCGTCACGAAAGTGAGCAACGCCCAGGGGATCGCGCGCGCAACCCAGCCATCCCACCGCTTCTTCCAGAGTGCGGCGATCGCGAACGAGAACGGGACCGAAAGGGACGCGAACCCCAGGAACATCACCGGCGGGTGAATCACCATCCACGGGTCCTGGAGCAGCGGGTTCAGGCCGACGCCGTCCCCCGGAACCGGAGGCGGCAGGATCTTGAACGGGCTCTGCTTGCAGAGGATCGCGATGATCCCGAGAAAGGTCGCGAGGTAGACCGCCATCACCGGGGCTTCCTGCTCCTTCGCGGTGCGCCGGACCACGAGGCCGATCAACCCTCCCCACAGGCACCAGAGAAGGAACGACCCCTCCTGCCC
>JBKPMI010000084.1:0-4659 GCA_046732075.1 Acidobacteriota bacterium
GTCGAGCGGTGTGCTGCGATTTTCGAGAGCCGGCGAGACTGTTCGTTTCGACGTCGCGGAGGGGGACCTCACGCGCGTGACGGCGTCCGACCCGGGCTTCGACACCATCCAGGTACTCGTGCGCGCCGGCAAGCTCGACGCCGCCGCGCTCGAAGGACGCCGCTTCCCTTCCGGAAAGGATCGGGCGCTCGCGGCCCGGGAGATGGGACTTCTGACGGACCGCGACTGGCGCTGGGGGGAACGGATCCGGGGCGTGGAGATTCTCGCGTACCTGGTGGGGTGGCTCGACGGAACGTACGAGTTCGACCCGGCCGCCCGACACGAGTCGACCGAGTCGCGGATCGGAATCCATCGCCTGATCCTGGAGCTCTTCCTGCGCTCTCGGGACCGCGCGTTCGTGCACCACGCGTTGCCCGCGGTCGACGTTCCCCTCCAGCGGTCCGCCGACTTCGACGAGAAGTTCGCCACGCTCGGGCTGACGCCGGACGCCCTGGCGGTCGCCGCGGCCATCGACGGCCGGGCGACGGCGGCCGAGATTTCGCGAAAGACGCCGCCCGATCCGTTCTCGGTCGACAAGCTGCTCGCCGCGCTGGCGACGCTCGGCCTCCTCCATCCCGAGTACGCGGCCGAGCCGGCGCCGGAGACGGCAACCGTCGCGGCCGAGGAAGCGGAGGAGGAAGAAGAAGAGGAACTCCCGCCGCCTCCTCCTCCGCCGCCACCCGCGGCTCCGCCTCCCGTCGCTGCCGAAGCGCAGCCGGAGCCCGAGGACATCGACATCCGGATCGAGCCTCTCGACCTGCCGATCGCGGCCCCGGTCGAACCGTCCGAGCCCGAGCCCGCGCTGGTCGCCTGGGACAGCTCGGCTCCCGAGCCGATGGATCAGCGCCTGGACGTCGCCGGCGGGGAGATCGAGCCGACCTCGCGGCGGTCCGTTCCCGGCGCCGTGTGGCTCCTGCTCCTCCTGGCGATCGCGGTCGGGGCGCTCCTCCTGTCGCGCGCAAGGGAGAGGGGCGAGCCGGCGGCCCAGCCTGCGGCCGCGACGGAGCCGGTCTTGACAGCGACGGTCCCGCTCGTCGAGCCGACCCTGCCGGCGCCGGGCGAAAGCGGCTTCCCGGCGGCAGTGGTCCCGACCGAACCGGTGTCCCGTCCCTCCGCCGCACCCGCCCCGACTCTCGAGCCGCCCACTCCGGCGCCGCCGACCGAGGGTCCCTCGACTCCGGTCCCGACGCCGCCGCCGACTCCCGTTCCGACCTCCGTCCCGCCGACGCCGGTGCCCACGCGCATCCCGCCCACCCCCGCGCCCACCCACGTTCCGCCGACGGCGATTCCACCGACGCGGGTCCCGCCGACCCGGGTTCCTCCGACGGCCGTTCCGCCCACCCGTATCCCGCCGACCCGGATCCCGCGCTCGCCGATCCCGACGGCGCGCCCGGTCACGACCGTCGCCGTCCCGCCGGCAGCCGGCGCTTCCGCGGGCGGCCGGACGCGAGAGGAGTGGCTGGCGCTCGCCCGGCGCGACCGGCAGCGTCTCGCGAGCCGACCCCGCGCGCAGTACACGGTCCAGCTGGAGCTGGTGTGCGAGCTCGACTCACTCGCCGAGGCGTGGAGATTCGACCGGCGGGGCGAGATGTGGCTCGCGGCCGTGGAACACCGGGGACGGACGTGCTTCCGGGTGTTCTGGGGGAGGTATCCGGACCTGGAGTCGGCCCGGCGCGGCCGGGAATCCGTCCCCCGGTTCTTCTTTACGGCGACGAATCACCCGACTCTCGTCTCGACGCGGGCCGCTCTGCTACCCTAGCGCGCAAAGTCGTGGAAAATCGGCAGCCCCCCGGCCCGGGCGCCCCCGAGCCGCCCCTGCGCGGGTCGCTCACTGATGCCCCGCTTCCCCAGATCCTCCACCGGATCTTCCTGGAACAACTGAAGGGCACTCTGACTCTGACGCGCTCCGGCGAAGTCCGGCGGCTCTTCTTCGACAAGGGGGAGCTGAAGACGGCGACCTCCTCGCGGGAGACCCAGAAGATCGGATCGTTCCTGAAGCGCCGGGGACGGATCAGCGACGAAGACCTGGCGTGGGCGCTCTCCGAAATCGCCCGCCAGCACGGCACGCGGTTCGGGAAGGCGCTCGTCGAAAGAGGCCTCCTTCCCAAGTCCGCGATCGATTCGGAGATGAAGCGGCTGGTCGAGGAGATCGTGCTATCCGCGTTCGAGTGGGAGTCCGGCGACTATCGATTCGAGCCCACGAACGCGGTGCTCGATCCGGACGTCGCGCTCTCCCTGTCGACCGCGGCCGTCATCGTCGAGGGAATCCGGCGCCTTCCGGACACGCCCGTCTTCCGGAATCTTCTGAACGGCGGCACCGGCATCCTCCGCCTGGCTCGCGATCCAATGTCTCGTTACCAGTACCTGGCGCTGACCCCGCAGGAGGCGTACATCCTGTCGCGGGTCGACGGAGTGCTGGACGTCGACTCCCTCCTCGCGATCGCCGGAAAATCCCGCGAAGCCTCGGCAAAGACGGTCTACGCGCTTCTCTCGTGCGGGCTCCTCGAGTGGCGCACGGATGGAGCCCGGCGGACGCGCGAGTCCACCGGGAGCGTCGCGAAGCTGAACGTCGAGGTCGTGAGCGAGCCCCCGCAGCGCTCGACCGGGCACCTCGAGCTCGTCCGCAACACGTGGCGCCGGATCGACTGGCTCTCGCACTACGACCTCCTCGGAATCGCTCGGGCCGCGCCGGTGGAGGACGTCGAGCGCGCCTACCAGGAGAAGTGCCGGCTCTTCCATCCGGACCTCCGCCACCGTCCGGATCTCGCCGGAATGGAGAAGGAGCTCACGGCGGTGTTCGAGCGCCTGAAGGTCGCCCACCAGACACTCGTCGACGGGGAGGCGCGCGAGGCGTACGACAAGGAGCTCGACGGAGCGCCGGAGTTCTCGCCCGAGGACACCATGCGGGATCCCGAGGCCGGGCGCATTCTCGCCGCCCGGAATTTCGCCCGTGCGTCGGAGCTGATCGACGCGAAGGACTATTACCCCGCGATCGAGCTGCTTCGCGAGGCCGTCCGATTCGCGCCGGACCGCGCGGACTACCGGTTCAAGCTGGGCGAGGTGGAGCTCAAGAACGCCAAGTGGTTCGACCGCGGTCTCGAGAATCTGCAGGAGGCGATCCAGATGGCACCGGCGCGCGGCGATTTCCTCCGCGAGACCGCGCGCGCCCTGGCGGCCAACGGGCGCTGGAAGGATGCCGAGATGTACGCCCGGCGGGCGGCCGAGGTCGAGCCGGGCGTGGAGAGCAACCTGGTCGTTTCCGAGATCACCGCGAATGCGCCGCGGGAGTCGGTCGGAGTGAAGACCGGCGGGCTGTCCGGCCTTTCGGGCCTCCTCTCGAAGATCCGCCGGAAGAAGTCTTGACCCCGTTTCTTCGGAGGCGAGGTCTGACCCCGTCGGGCAAAGCCCTCCGAGGTCAGACCCCGCGACAAGCCAAGGGCACGGGCGGATTTTGCTGACCGCGCTTCTCACCGGACTCGGCCTCGCGGCGGCCGCGGGATTCAACGCCTGGGCAGTGCTCCTCCTCTTTCACGGCCTCTACCGTCTCCTGCCGCAGGAGTTTCCGGGCGTCGCCGCCGCTCTGCTGGGAGGTCAGACGGTCTTCGGCTTTGCGCTGGTCCTCTTCCTCGCGGAGTTCGTGATCACGAAGATTCCGCTGCTCGACCGGTTCTGGGAGCTCGCGCACACTCTTCTCCGGCCGATCGTCGGGGCTCTTCTCGCAGTCGCGTGCGTTCCAGAGACCTCGCTCCTGCCTCGCATCGGGATCGGTCTGGCCGGCGCGATCGCCACGCTCGCCGCGCACGTCACGAAGTCCACCACCCGCCTGGAATCGACGGCCGCGACGCGCGGCTGGACCCACGTCGCCCTCTCTCTGACGGAGGACATCGTCGCCGTCGTGCTCGCGACCCTCGTGTTCTTCGTGCCGTGGGTGACGGCGCTCCTGCTGGCGACTCTTCTCGTCCTTCTCGTAACGCACTTTCCGCGCGTGAAGCGGGCGCTCGGCGTGCTGTTCTTCCGGCTCCAGCACCCCCGACGCCGCCGGCCCGCCGGCGCCTGAGCGGCCCGCCCGTTGCCGTACTTTCTCGACGGAAACAACCTCATCGGACGGGAGAGAAGAGCACCCGGCTCACGCGAGGACCGGGATGCGCTCGTGAGGGAAATCTCGGATCGGCTGCGGGCGACTCAGGCCCGGGTCGTTCTCTTCTTCGACGGATCCGGCGAACCGGTTTCCCTCGGCAGCCTCTCGGTGCGTTTCGCGGGAACGGGCACCGCCGACGACGCGATCCTGCGCGAGATCGGGCGGTCCGCGAGCCCGCAGGAAATCACGGTCGTGACCGAGGACCGCGACCTCGCGCGCCGCAGCCGGAACGCCGGCGCCCGGTCGTCCGCGCCCGGGGATTTCTGGAAGCGGTTCGGAGCGGGAACGCGGACGTCACCGGCGCCGGGCAGCGAGCGCGTCGACGTCGACGACTGGATGCAATGGTTCTCGGACGAGCGGAACCGCGAAGAGTGACGGTGCTATGCTTCGAGAGTCCGAGTGGGCTGTGTGATCGCCCCGGGAGACCGGGGAGGAAAGTCCGAACTCCGAACGGGCGGCATGCCGGGTAACACCCGGTCGCG
>JBKPMI010000085.1:0-4136 GCA_046732075.1 Acidobacteriota bacterium
CCTCACGTTCGGATGCAAAGGGGCCCTCGATACCCGAGCAGCCGACCAGGCGTCCGCCTACAAGACCGAGTACCGGCCGGTGCCCGGAATCCAGACGCCGGAAGGCTTCCGCGCGGTGCTGATCGCGGAGGGCTTCAACTATCCGAGTTCGATCACCTGGGACGGTTCGGGACGCCTGTACGTGCTGGAGTCTCACACCGTCGCGATCCCCACGCTGAAGGTCGAGATCCGCCGCATCAGAAAAGACGGGAAGCTCGAAGAGGTCGAGCTGCGGGGACCCGGCGCGCCGACCGGCGACGAGGCCGTCGGCATCGAGTTCCACGACGGCTGGATCTATCTCTCCCACGAGGAGAAGGACGGAAGCTGGGGCATCAGCCGATTCCGGCCGGAAAGCGGGGAAACCGAGCCGGTCGTGCGCGGGATCCCGAGTGCCGGCGATCACTGGGTGAACTACCTCGTGTTCGACCGCGGCGGCACCCTCTACTTCGGGGTCGGCAGCGCGACGAACTCCGCCGTCGTCTCGGCGAACGACCCGGTCGACCAGAAGTGGATCAAGAAGCGGCCGCAGGTCCACGACGTGCCGTGCCGAGACCTCGTCCTGACCGGCCAGAAGTTCACGGACCCCGACCCCCGAACGCCGGGGGACGGGGACGAGGCGACGACCGGCGCCTACCAGGCGTACGGCGTTTCCGGCGCTTCCCGCGTCTCGGGGCAACCCCTCTGCACCGGCGCGATCTACCGGTGGAAGCCGGGCGCGACGGCGCCCGAGCTGGTCGCGTGGGGATTCCGAAACCCGGTCGCCCTCGCGCTCGATCCGAAGGGGACACTTCTCGTCGGCATGCACGGTGCGGACATCCGCGGCACCCGTCCCATCCGGGACGACCCGGACGCGATCTACCGCGTTCGCGACGGCGCGTGGTACGGCTGGCCCGATTATTCCGCGGAACTCCTTCCGATGACGGAAGCCAAGTACCGGCCGCCGGAGAAGTTTCTCGCGAAAGGGCAGCACGGGATCGAGTTCGTGATCGACCACGCGGCGAGCGGCCTGAGGGCGCCCGACCGTTCGCTCCTTGTCACCGCGACCACGCCGCACGCCGCCCTGGGCGGCATGGCGGTCGTCCCGGCCGGCGGGGTTTTCGGGCGGTGGGGCGGTCAGCTCCTCATCTCGGAGATGGGAGATTTCAAGCCGACGACCGACGCAGTGACGCCCGACGACCGCGCCGGATTCCAGGTCGAATCGGTCGACCTCGCGACCGGCAAACGAGCGGTCTTCGCGCGCAACCGGGGATCCGGCGCTGCGCAGCCCGCGTCGCGCATCGACCTCGAGGAGGGATTCGAGCGGCCGGTCGACGTGAAGGTCGGACCCGACGGGCTCGTCTACATCCTCGACTTCGGCGTCTTCAATCCTTCCGAGAAGGTCATGAAGGTCTTTCCGAAGACGGGCCGCGTCTACCGCATCGAGCCGACCGCTTCCCGCTGAGCCGCCATGAGCGCCGGCGGAGGGCCTCCCGCGAACCGCTCCGACCGGGATGAAGAGCTCGCGCTCCTCCAGAAGCAGACGTTCGACTTCTTCCTGCACGAGACGAACGCGGCGACCGGGCTCGTGCCGGACAACACGCGCCCCGGCGCGCCCTGCTCGATCGCGGCGGTCGGGCTGAGTCTCGCCTGCTATCCCGTGGCCGTCCGGCGCGGATACATGACCCGCGAGGAAGCCGTCGAACGCGTCCGGGCGACGCTGCGGTTCTTCACCGAGAGTTCTCACGGACCGGAGCCCGACGCGACCGGTTACCGCGGCTTCTTCTACCACTTCCTGGACATGGGGACCGGACGCCGCGCGTCGGGCTGCGAGCTGTCCACGATCGACACGGCGATTCTTCTCGCCGGCGTGCTGACGGCGGCGGAGTACTTCGACGCCGATTCCGCGGACGAGGTTGAGATCCGAGACGTCGCGGACTCTCTCTATCGCGCCGCGGACTGGACGTGGGCGCTCGACGGCGGCCGGGCTCTCCGCCACGGCTGGACGCCCGAGGGGGGATTTCTCCCCTATCGCTGGGAGGGCTACAACGAGGCGCTCCTCCTTTACGTCCTCGCTCTCGGGTCTCCGGACCACGCAATTCCGCCGGACAGCTATGCCGCGTGGACCGAGACGTACGAGTGGAGGCGGATCTACGGCATCGATCTCCTGCACGGTGGACCACTGTTCCTGCACCAGCTCTCGCACCTGTGGATCGACTTCCGCGGGATTCGCGACGCCTTCATGCGGGAGCGGGACCTCGACTACTTCGAGAACAGCCGCCGTGCGACCTTCGTCCAGCAGCGATACGCCGAGCTCAATCCCCGGGGATTCCGGGGCTACTCGCGAGACATCTGGGGGATTACCGCGAGCGACGGGCCCGGGCCGGCGGTCCAGCGGGTCGGCGGCAAGGTTCTCGACTTCTACGCCTACTGCGCGCGGGGCGTTCCGGACGGCCCCGACGATGGGACCCTCTCACCCTGGGCGGTCATCGCGTCGCTCCCCTTCGCCCCGGAGATCGTGCTGCCGGCGTTCGCGAGTTACCTCGAGCGCTATCCGGACATGCGAAGCCGCTATGGATTTCTCTGCAGCCTGAACCCGACGTTCGGCGCGGGGGACGGCAACGAGCGCGGCTGGATCTCCCGGGGCTACTACGGTCTCGACCAGGGCCCGGTCATCCTCATGATCGAGAACTTCTGGACGGGGATGACCTGGGACCTCATGCGCCGTTGCCGCCCGATCGTGGAGGGCCTCACGAGGGCCGGGTTCACGGGAGGCTGGCTGGCCTAGACCTCGTCACGGGGACAGGCGTGACCAAGTCGCGGGGACAGGGCGTCAGCCCTGCACCCACATCCGAATTCCCTGGACCCGTCCCCAATAAGAAAAGGCCGTCAGGCTCGCGCCGGACGGCCCGAGATGATTCGCGCGGCGTCCGAGAGCCGCTACGGTCCGCGGCGGACGAGGCCCAGGATGAGAACGATGACGGCGACGACCAGGATGAGGTGGATCAGCCCGCTCGTGACGTGGAACGCGAAAAAGCCGAGCAGCCAGAGCACGAGAAGAATGACGAAGATGGTCCAGACCACGGCTCCTCCTTTCCCAAATCGGGCGTGGCGATTCTATCGACTCGCCCGCGTAACAAGGCGGCCCGGTTACCCGGGCCGCCGCTCGAACACTCGACGCCGAAGATCGCTCTAGTGGCCGCGGACGCGGTACCACGCATCGCGAGTCGCCTCGCGAACGTCCCGCCATCCTTCCTTGGTCGCGCCCTTGGCCTTGTCCCAGCCGCGCTCGAGGTCGCTCTCGACGTCCTCGAACTTGCGGTTGGCGTAGTCCGGCCGAGTGGCGCTCTCCCAGCCGTAGCGATACGCCGGCTGGTACTCGGCGTAGCTCTTGCCCGACTTGTAGTACGGACGCGTGTTGTAGTTCTTCTGCCAGTAGGCGTCTTCCACGGTGGGATCGAGTCCCTCCGCGACGGCGTGACCCGCCGCTCCGCCCGCGAGCGCGCCGGCGACTCCGCCGACGACCGCGCCGACCGGACCACCCACCGCGCCGCCGACCGCGGCTCCCGTCATCGCGCCGCCCGTGGCGCCGACTCCGGTACCGATGGGATGCGAACCCGGTTCACCCGTCAACGGATCCCGATTGGCATCCGGATGCGGATCGAGACCCCTTCTTTGATCATCCATGAATCGACCCTCCTTTCGAAGAGGGAGAGAGCAAGAAGCGTACCGACGAGGTCGCGACGGAAATCTAGTCCTCGCTCTGCCCGCGCGCACGCGTCCACGCGTCGCGGACCGGCTCACGGACGTCTTCCCACTCCTGCGCGTTCGCTCCGTGCCGAGCGTCCCAGGACCTCTCGAGCTCGCTTTCGACGTCCGGGAAGTCGCGGCCCGAGAACTGCTCGTCGAGCGCGCTCTGCCAGCCGTACTGGAAACCCGGTTCGTAGTGCTCGTACGGCGTGCCGGGCTGGTAGTAGGGGCGCCGGCGGAAGTTCTGCCGCCAGTAGTCTCCTTCCGCGACCTCGTCTAAGTCCTCGCCGGCCGCGAGGCCACCGGTCCCGGCCGACTCGCCACGGTCGATTCCCCAACCCGTCGCGGTGCCCGCTGCGATCTCCTGGAAG
>JBKPMI010000086.1:0-2086 GCA_046732075.1 Acidobacteriota bacterium
GTCGTATTTCGAGCTGGTGGACCATCCCGAGAAAGGGTTTTGAAAACATGACCGAATCTCTGAATTTGCCGGTCGTCCCGATGCGCAACTCGGTTCTTTTCCCGGGCGTCGGGCTTCCGATCAACGCCGGGCGCCCGATGACGCTGCGCGCGATCGATGCGGCGGTCAACGGCCCGGAGAAGCGCGTCTTCGCGGTCTCGCAGCGCCAGGACGGCGACGAGGTCGCCCCCGAGAATCTCTACACGATCGGCACGATCGCCACGATCGGCTCGGTCCAGCGGGGACTGGGAGGCATGCGCCTCCTCCTGCAGGGAGAGTCGCGCGGGATCGCGCTGCGTTACGCGGCGAAAAAGGGCTACCTCGAGGCGACCGTCCAGGAAGCGCGCGAGATGAAGCCGCTCGACAACCACGACGCGGCGTTCCTCGCGCTGCACCGCGAAGCGCGCGAGCGCGCCGCGGAGCTGGGCAAGAAGATGGGCCTCCCCGAGGATGCGGTCAACCAGATCCTCGCCGAGGTGGACGAGCCCGGGCGGCTCGCGGACCTCGTGGCCGGATATATCGACATTCCTCCGGCCGAGCGGCAGGCGCTGCTCGAGACGCTCTCGGTCGAGGACCGGCTGCGCCGCGTCCTGATCCACGTGCAGCGGCAGATCGACGTCCTTTCCGCGCAGGAAGACATCCAGGAGAAGGTCAAGGAGGAGCTGGGCGGCCGGCAGCGCGAGATGTACCTGCGCGAGCAGCTGAAGGCGATCCAGAAGGAGCTCGGCGAAGGCGAGGGCGCCGACGACGAGTCCCTGAAGGAGCTCCGCGCGAAACTGGACTCCCTCGATCTCCCGGAGGAGGCGAAGAAGGAAGTCGACCGCGAGTGGGCGCGCCTGACGCGGATCGGCCGCGAGTCGATGGAGTCGCAGGTCATCCGCACGTACATCGAGACGATCGCGGAGCTGCCGTGGAACGTGCGGAGTGACGAGCACCTGGACGTGCAGGAAGCCGCGCGGATCCTGGACGAAGACCACTACGGCCTGAAGGACGTCAAGGACCGTATCCTCGAGTTCCTCGCGGTCCGGCAGCTGACCCAGGAGACCGAGAAGGCCCGCGAGACGGAGGCCGCCGCAGAGGCGGAGCCCACGCCCGAACCGGGCGCTCCGAAAGACGCGCTGCGGAAGTCGGCGCGGGCGCGCGGCCGGATCCTGCTCTTCGCGGGACCTCCCGGAGTCGGAAAGACCTCGATCGCGAAGTCGATCGCGCGGGCGATGGGACGCAAGTACGTCCGGATCTCGCTCGGCGGCGCGCGGGACGAGGCGGACATCCGAGGCCACCGCCGCACGTACATCGGTGCGATGCCCGGGCGCATCCTCCAGGGGATGAAGCAGGCCGGCACCAAGAACCCGGTCTTCCTGCTCGACGAGGTCGACAAGCTCGGCGTGTCGTACCAGGGGGACCCCGCGTCGGCGCTGCTCGAGGTCCTCGACCCCGCGCAGAACGACAGCTTCACGGATCACTACCTCGGCGTACCGTTCGACCTCTCCGAGGTGCTCTTCATCGCGACGGCCAACTTCATCCAGAACATCCCGGGGCCGCTCCTCGACCGGATGGAAACGGTGACGTTCGCCGGCTACACGGAGGAGGAGAAGCTCCAGATCGCGAAGAGCTACCTCGTTCCGCGGCAACTGGAGGAGAACGGCCTCTCCGCGAGCCAGCTCACGCTCGAAGAGGGCGCGGTGCTCGAGGTCATCTCCAGCTACACCCGGGAATCCGGCGTCCGGCAGCTCGAGCGCGAGCTCGGCAAGCTGGCGCGCAAGGTCGCCCGGCGGATCGCGGCGCACGAGGTCGAGAACCAGACGGTCAAGACCGAGGACGTCCGCGGGCTGCTCGGCCGGCCCCGTGTTCATCCCGAGAAGATGGCCCGCGAGGACCAGGTCGGCATCGCAACCGGCATGTATTACACGCCGGCCGGCGGCGACATCATGTTCGTCGAGGCGTCTCTCATGCGCGGGAAGGGCGAGCTGATCCTGACCGGACAGCTGGGCGACGTCATGAAGGAGTCGGCGCGCGCCGCGTGGACGTTCGCGCGGTCCCACGCCGG
>JBKPMI010000087.1:0-1795 GCA_046732075.1 Acidobacteriota bacterium
GTCGACGAGGCGCAGTTCTTCGACGCCGGACTGATCACGGCGGCGGGCCGGATGGCCGATCAGGGCAAGCGGGTCATCGTCGCCGGCCTCGACAAGGACTTCCGAGGGCAGCCCTTCGAACCGATTCCGTCCCTCATGGCGGTCGCCGAGGACGTCACCAAGACCCTCGCGATCTGCGTCCGGTGCGGATCTCCCGCCAACAACACGCAGCGACTGGTCGAGAGCGACGAGCTCGTCGTCGTCGGCGCGCAGGGCCTCTACGAGGCCCGCTGCCGCCGCTGCTACGAACCCCCCTCCCGCGGATAGGTTCGCCGCGCCGTTTCCGGAAAACCCTCGCAAAAAGGGGGTCAAAACGGATTTCCGAAACCGCAGCGGAAAAGCCTGTCGAAATCCCTGCGGAAAGGTCCCGAAACCCGCGACGTTTGGCGGTCGCGGAACGGTTTGCACCGACTCCTGTGCGAACCAACAACTCGTGGGCCATCAATGAATTGCAAAGGAAGTCCGAAATTGGTCCAGACAGACGTGCGTCGGACCCGGAGCGTTCATTTTTTTTCCACATGGACAAGCGCTTTTGGCGCTTGGACTTAACGCGGTTCTGACACGGATTCCGGCATCCCGGGCGAGGGAAATCAGCTCCTGCCCGCCGGCTGCTCCCCGTACACGGTCTTGAGAGTTGCGACGACCTCTCCCAGCGTCGTCCCGGCGCGAACCGCGTCGATCAACGCGGGCATGAGGTTGCGGTCCTCCCGCGCGTCCCGTTCGATCGCGGCGCGCGCGGCGTCGACCTTCGGGGCGTCCCGCGACGCCCGAAAGGCCTGGAGCCGCTCGATCTGCTCCTGTTCGATGGCGGGATCGACCTCGAGCACCGGCGTCGGCGCCGACGAATCCTCGCGAAAGGCGTTGACCCCGACGACGATCCGACGTTGCTCCTCTACCTCGCGCTGCGCGACGTAGGCGGCCTCCTCGATCTCGCGCTGAACCCACCCGCCCTCGATCGCGGCGACCGCGCCGCCCAGCGTGTCGATCTTCTCGATCAACGTGCGCGCCCGCGTCCGGATCTCCTCCGTCCACTCCTCGACGAGCGCGGAGCCGCCGAGCGGGTCGGCCACGTCGGCGACGCCCGTTTCGAATGCGATCACCTGCTGCGTGCGGAGCGCGAGTCGCGCAGCGCGCTCGGTCGGGAGCGCGAGGGCCTCGTCGGCCGCGTTCGTGTGGAGCGACTGCGTCCCCCCGAGGACCGCGGAGAGCGCCTGCAGCGCCACCCGGACGACGTTGACGTCGGGCTGCTGCGCGGTCAGCGTGGATCCCGCGGTCTGCGTGTGGAATCGCATGCGGGCCGACTTCGGATCGCGGGCGCCGAACCGGTCGCGCATGATCTCGGCCCAGAGCGACCGGGCCGCGCGGAACTTCGCGACCTCCTCGAAGAAGTTCGAGTGGGCGTTGAAGAAGAACGAGATCCGGGGAGCGAAGGAGTCGACCGGCAGACCTCGCGCGATCGCCGCCTCGACATACGCGATTCCGTTGGCGAGCGTGAACGCCACCTCCTGCGTCGCGGTCGAGCCGGCCTCGCGGATGTGGTACC
The DNA here is from genome assembly GCA_046732075.1 of Acidobacteriota bacterium. Lineage (GTDB taxonomy): Bacteria > Acidobacteriota > Thermoanaerobaculia > UBA5066 > Gp7-AA6 > Gp7-AA6. Next base: position 1,583 of record JBKPMI010000087.1, read on the forward strand.
CCGAGACCGAAATCGTGTTCCACCGCGGGACCTCGCGCCCGCAGAATTCGAAGATGTCCGTGGCGATCTTCAACGACGGCCGGGGGGGAAAGATGTCCGTGCCCCGCGCCGCGTACTCCTTCAGCAGATCGTACTGGACGGTCCCGGAAAGCTCGCTCCACGCGATCCCGCGGTCGCGCGCCACCGAGAGGAGAAGAGCGAGCAGGATGGCGG
>JBKPMI010000088.1:0-1828 GCA_046732075.1 Acidobacteriota bacterium
CGCCGAACGTCAGGTAGACGTAGTTGACGAAGTCGGACAGGCCGCGCTTCTTCAGGTTGCCGTTGATGAACGGAACGACCTCCGGAAGCGCGCGGTTGAAGAGGACGCGCCCGACGGTCGTGTCGATGAGCGTCCGCTCGACGTCCTGAACTTCGGCGTGGACGATGTCCTGGTCGTTGTACTGCGTGGTCAGGTCGATGTACCGGCCGGAGTAGCGGACCCGGATCGGCGTGTGCGTGGTGACGTCCCCCTGCTCGTACGCGATCACGACCTCGTCGAAGTCGGAGAAGATCCGCCCCTCCCCCTTCGTGTTCGAGCGGGACTTGGTCAGGTAGTAGATCCCGAGCACGAGGTCCTGGGACGGGACGGCGAGCGGCCGGCCCGAAGCGGGCGACAGGATGTTGTTCGAGGAGAGCATGAGGAGCTCCGCCTCGACCTGCGCCTTCGGCGACAGCGGCACGTGGACGGCCATCTGGTCGCCGTCGAAGTCCGCGTTGAACGCGGGGCACACGAGCGGGTGGATCTTGATCGCCTTGCCTTCGACCAGGACCGGCTGGAACGCCTGGATGCCCAGCCGGTGGAGGGTCGGCGCGCGGTTCAGGAGCACCGGGTGGTCGCGGATGACCTCCTCGAGCGCGTCCCAGACCTCGGTGACGCCGGACTCGACGAGCTCCTTGGCCGCTTTGATGGTCTGTGCCATGCCCTTCTTCTCGAGCCGGTTGTAGATGAACGGCTTGAAGAGCTCGACGGCCATCTTCTTCGGCAGGCCGGCCTGGTGCAGTTTCAGCTCCGGCCCGACCACGACGACCGAACGGCCGGAGTAGTCGACCCGCTTTCCGAGCAGGTTCTGCCGGAAGCGGCCCTGCTTGCCCTTGAGGGTGTCGGAGAGCGACTTCAGCGGGCGGTTATTGGACCCCTTCAGCACCCGCCCGCGGCGGCCGTTGTCGAAGAGGGCGTCGACCGCCTCCTGGAGCATCCGCTTTTCGTTGCGGACGATGACCTCGGGCGCGCGCAGCTCGAGGAGCTTCTTCAAGCGGTTGTTCCGGTTGATGACGCGCCGGTACAGGTCGTTCAGGTCCGACGTGGCGAAACGTCCCCCGTCCAGCGGAACGAGCGGGCGGAGCTCCGGCGGAATGACCGGGATCACGTCCAGGATCATCCAGTCCGGGCGGTGACCCGAGCGGCGGAAGGCGTCGCAGACCTTGAGGCGCTTCGCGGCCTTCTGGCGTTTGATCTGCGACGTCTCGGTCTTCATGATCATGCGGAGCTCTTCGGCCAGCATGTCGACATCGACCCGCTGGAGAAGCTCCTTGATCGCTCCAGCGCCCATCCGGGCGACGAACACGTCGCCGTGCTCGGCGCGAACCGCGCGGTACCGCTCCTCGGAGAGGAGCTCCTTTTCCTTCAGGTCGGTCTCGCCCGGATCGATGACGACGTACGACTCGAAGTAGAGGATCCGCTCGAGGTCCCGGAGCGAAATGTCGAGAAGGTGCCCGATCCGCGACGGCAGCCCCTTGAAGAACCACACGTGCGAGACGGGCGAGGCGAGCTCGATGTGTCCCATGCGCTCCCGGCGGACCTTCGACTTGGTGACCTCGACGCCGCACTTGTCGCAGACGACGCCGCGATGCTTCATGCGCTTGTACTTGCCGCAGAGACACTCCCAGTCCGTGATCGGGCCGAAGATCTTCGCGCAGAAGAGACCGTCGCGCTCCGGCTTGAACGTCCGGTAGTTGATGGTCTCCGGCTTGGTGACCTCGCCGTAGGACCACGACCGGATCTTCTCGGGCGACGCCAGAGAGATCTTGATCGCGTTGAAGTCCTTCAG
>JBKPMI010000089.1:0-1669 GCA_046732075.1 Acidobacteriota bacterium
CTTTCGACATGGGAAGAGCTTAACCCGCCCAAACAAAAAGCCCCGCTCGTGCGGGGCTTTCGGCCGATTCAGAGTACCGGCCTGTTACGCGCTGAACGACTTTCCGCAGCCGCAGCCGCCGGTCGACTGGGGGTTCGTCACCGAGAACCCGGCGCCGCGGAAGTCCTCGACGTAGTCGACCGTCGAGTCCCGCAGGTACGTGGCGCTCTGCGGATCCACGAGGACCGTGACGCCAGAGAACTCCATGACGTTGTCGCCGTCATGCTGCTCGTCGAACTGGAACCCGTACTGGAACCCGGAGCATCCGCCGCCGTGCACGAAGATCCGCAGCGGCTTGTTCTCGGAGTCCGGCATCGACTTCGCGAAGTACTTGACCTTCTCGATCGCCGCGTCGGTCATCGAGAGCAACGGCTTCGGCGTCGAGATGCCGGTCGGCTCGGAACCGGTCGGCTGCGCCGGAGCTGCGCCCGACGCGCCCGCGCCCGCCGTCTCGGTATCCGTCATTGGGGAAGACATCGATCGATCTCCTTTTGCCCGGAAGTGGTGAAAAATTTCGCCGCCCTACGGGCAGGTCCGGGTCGGAACGATTCTACGCGACCTTACGTCCGCCGGACTTGCCGGTCGCGGCCGAGAGCAGGCTGTCGATCCGGTCCCACGCCGCCGGCACGCCGTCGGGGTGCGCGACGAACGAAATCCTCTGCTTGTCGACCTCGGAAGCCTCCAGCCCAACTGGCAAACTTTCTTCCCAGGCTGCCCGAAAACGTCTCATTTCTCGGTCGAGGAGAGGCCGGGAAAAGACACCGATTCCGAGCCTCGAGTTGTCCACTTCGAACACCGATTTCTCGGCCAATTTGGCCGGGATTTCGGCCGTTTTCGTTCCCATCCGGGTCGTCATTTTCGCCACTTCAAGCTCATCCTTCGCGCATCAAAACAGCAAGCCCTATGCCACTATTTCCGGTGTAGACCAAAGTCGGATGCACAACATCTGGTATTTTTCTTGACTCCGTCCGCACACGGTCCTAACCTGATCTTCAACCGAGTTTCACCAATTCCCGGAGCCGATTTTTCGCGACATTTCTGAGGGTTTCCCAGTGGGCGGGCGCAGTTTCCTTTGACCGGGTCGGGGTGGGGCAATATCGCCGAATTTCGGTCGAATTCGAACGATTTTGTGAGGAAAGGGGAGCGAAGAGGATGAGCGGATCCGACGCCAGCGGAGAGAACGCCCGGGACCTCCAGGGGATCACGACCGAGAGAACTCCGGGGCGCGAAAACGCGCCGATTTCCGTGGACCGTGAGGGCGCCGACAAGGCCGACAAGGCCCCTCCCGGCGGCCTCAAGGGCCTGACCTTCCGCCGCGTCTACTCGGACCCCTCCGTCTCTCCGTACGACGCGATCGAGTGGGAGCTGCGCACCGCGGCGATCACGTCGGAGAAGGGCGAGACGATCTTCGAGCAGAAGAACGTCGAGGTCCCGAAGTCCTGGTCGCAGACCGCCACGAACATCGTCGTCCAGAAGTACTTCCACGGCCGCATGGGCCAGCCCGAGCGCGAGACCTCCGTCCGCCAGCTGATCGAGCGCGTCGCCGGCACCATCACGGGCTACGGCGAGAAGGGCGCCTACTTCCGGACGGCCGCGGACCGCGACGCCTTCCACGACGAGCTCGCCGCGA
>JBKPMI010000090.1:0-3380 GCA_046732075.1 Acidobacteriota bacterium
ATCCCACGTTTCCCGAAGTGTTCGTCAAGATGCTCGACAAGGTGAACGCGCCGCCGCCGTACGGTGGTTCCGCCTGGGTCTTCCACAGCTCGCTGACCGACCTCGACTACACGCTCACGGTGCGCGAGACCGAGAGCGGCAGAGTGCGCGTCTACCCGGCCACCCGTTCCGGCTCGCTCTCCTGCGGCCAGGCGGACACGACGGCGTTCACGCGAGCGTGCGAGGCCGCCCCGGCGTCGCTGGCGACCGAAAGCCCGGCGAGCTTCGACTCCCCATCCGGCGCCGAGCTCTCCCTCCTCGGAGGGCGGTTCCGCGCCACCGTACGCGCGACGGATCCGCGTACCGGCCGGGTCGTGGACGGCGCGGCGTTTCCGAAGGCCGACGCGTTCGGATACTTCGGACTGCCGGGGCTGACCGCCGATCCCGCGTTTCCCGAGATCTTCGTCAAGATGGCCGACGGCCGACCGAACGGCGGACACTTCTGGGTGTTTCACACGGGCCTGACCGATCTCGACTACGTCCTGACCATCCGGGATACAGAGACCGGTGCCGAGAAGACTTTTTCGGGCGGCGCGACGAACGGCACGCTTCTCTGCGGTGCCGCGGACACCTCGGCCTTCTGAAATGTCGCGGGGACAGGTCCCACGGACCTGCACCCGCCACAGTCCAAAATGAGTCGGGCCGCTTCCGAACGGGAGCGGCCCGACCGTTTCGAGTCGGGCGCGGCGGTAGGATTCTCCGCAGATTCATATGACCGTGTCCGCCGGTATGCGGCTTGGGCCGTACGAGTTGCTGGAGTCACTCGGGGCCGGCGGGATGGGCGAGGTTTACCGGGCCCGGGACACCCGCCTTCAGCGTGATGTTGCGGTCAAGGTCCTGCCGGCCGGGTTTTCTTCCGACGGGGCCCGCCTGGATCGTTTCGAGAGAGAAGCGCGCTCCGCCTCGGCCTTGAACCATCCCAACATCGTCACGATCCACGAGGTCGGCCAGAGCGACTCGACTCCGTTCATCGTGATGGAGCTGGTGGATGGAAAGAACCTGCGACAGATGCTGAACGCCGGTTCTCTCCCTCTGCGCAAGCTGCTCGGGATCGCGTCTCAGGTTGCCGACGGTCTGGCAAAGGCACACGCCGCCGGCATCGTTCACCGGGATCTGAAGCCGGAAAACGTGATGGTCACGCGGGACGGATTCGCCAAGATCCTGGACTTCGGCCTTGCAAAGCTGACGCACACGGATTCGCACAAAGGTCAAACGGAGCAGATCCCCATCCTCGGCAGAACCGAGCCGGATCTCGTCCTGGGAACCGCGGGCTACATGTCGCCCGAGCAGGCGATGGGCCAAAGCGTGGATTTTCGATCGGACCAGTTCTCCTTCGGCGCGTTGCTCTACGAAATGGCGACCGGCAAGGCGGCCTTCGACCGCCCCACGACTCCGGAAAAGCTCGCGGCGATCATTCGCGAAGAGCCGGAGCCGATCGCGGCGCTCGATTCGAGAGTTCCCGCCCAGCTTCGATGGATCGTCGAGCGATGTCTCGCCAAGGATCCGAAGGATCGCTATGCGGCGACGGAAGATCTCGCGCGAGACCTGGCGACCCTCCGCGACCACGCCTCGGACCTCTCGAGCGGGGCCGGACCTCCGGTCGCAACTCCGTCGCGCCGCCCGAGAGTGGAAAGAATCGCTCTCGCCGCCCTGCTGCTCGCGACGTTCGTCGGACTCTATCTGCTGGGTCGGCGCGTCGAGCGCTCGCGAATCTATCCGCCGCGGTTCCAGCAGCTGACATTTGGCAGCGCCGGCATCTCGGCGGCGCGGTTCGCGCCCGACGGCCAGACAGTGGTCTACACCGCCCAGTGGGAGGGCAAGCCTTCCGAGCTCTTCAGCGTGCGCCTGGACAGCCCCGGAGAGCGTTCGTTCGGCTTTTCGAGGGCGGAGATTCTTTCGATCTCCTCCTCCGGCCAGATGGCGCTTCTGATCACGCCGCGGTTCGGGTTCGGCTCGAATTTTCGCGGACCGCACTCGGACCTCTTCGGGCGCGATTCGGGCCCGTGGCGGGGGACCCTGGCCGAAGCGCCGCTCGCCGGCGGCGCCCCGCGGGAGCTTTTCGAAGACGTGTCTTCAGCGGCCTGGAGCCCGGACGGCAAATCCCTCGCCATCGCGCGCGCCTTCGGAGACAAGGTACGGCTCGAGTTTCCGGTGGGAAGAGTGCTCGACCAAAACAACCAGGCTGCGTATCAGCATCTCTCGGTCGCGCCGTCGGGTGATCGGATTGCGTTCATGCGATTCCCCAATCTCTACGTGAGCGAGCCGAACGGGCGGATCCGCAATCTCGGTGAGCGACGCCTCGAGCTTGCGTGGTGCCGAACGACGAACGAGATCTGGTTCAACTCCGTCGCGGGCGGGACCACCGAGCTTTTTGCGGTCGCCCCGGGTCGCCCGATGCGGCGCGTGACGACGCTGCCGGGAGACTTCGTTCTGCACGACATCTCGGCGGATGGCCGTGTGCTCCTCGCGCGCGTCTCCGAGAGCTCGGAAATCCTCGGGGACTTCCCCGGCGACGCTCACCCCCGGAATCTGTCCCACCTCGACCGTTCGGTTGCCGTCGCCCTCGCTCCGAGCGGGGACACTCTTCTCTTCAACGAAGTGGGACAGAGCGGCCGGCGCGGAGTGTATCTGCGGCAGACCGACGGTTCGCCGCCAAAACGGCTGGCCGAGAGCCGGGGATGGGCGCTCTCGCCGGACGGGAGGTTCGTGCTCTCCAGCTTCCAGGCGGACCCCCAGATGCTCCTCGTTCCAACCGGACCCGGAGAGCCGAGATCAATCGACACGCCCGGGGTTCGTCGCGGCGGAGAGATGGGATTCTTTCCGGACAGTCGCCGGATCTTCTTCATGGGGGAGGCGGCCGGACAGGGCCGGCGTGCCTGGGTGCAGGATCTTGCCGGGGGAAAACCCCGCGCGATCACGCCACCCGGCGTCGTGACACCGGTGCTGTCGGGCGATGGACGCTTTCTCTCCGCTGTCGCGTCCGATGGCGATTTGTACGTCTATCCAACGGACGGAACCGGAGCTTACAAGGTCGTCGGCCTCCGTCCCGGTGAGCGACAGACTCAGTGGACCGCGGACGGGAAGTTCCTCTATGTCCGCGGCTCGGAAGAGACCCGGGAAGGCGAGCCGGCCATCACCCGTGTCTACCGTCTCGATCCGCGCACAGGGCGCCGCGAGCTCTGGAAGGAGATACGGCCCGTCGACCCGTCGGCGGGCGGAGCTATCGGAAGGATCCTGTTTTCGGCAGACGGGAAGACCTGCGTTTACACTCACCACCGCTACTCGTCCGAGCTTTTCCTGGTCGAAGGGTTGAAATGAGTGCCCCCGCGTCTGCTGCAGCG
>JBKPMI010000091.1:0-1759 GCA_046732075.1 Acidobacteriota bacterium
CGACCGAGGGCCTCTCCTCCGGCGGCACCGCGTCCGGCCCGCTCTCCTTCATGAAGGGGTTCGACTCCTTCGCCGGCGCGATCAAGTCGGGCGGCAAGACGCGCCGCGCCGCGAAGATGGTGATCCTGAACATCGACCATCCCGACATCGAGGACTTCATCCTGTCCAAGGCGAACGAGGAGCGGAAGGCGTGGGCGCTGATCGACGCCGGCTACGACGGCTCGTTCAACGGCGAGGCGTACGCGTCGATCTTCTACCAGAACGCCAACCACTCCGTGCGCGTGACGGACGAGTTCATGCACGCGGTCGAGAATGACGGCGACTGGTGGACAAAAGAGGTCCTATCCGGCCAGCCGTTCAAGAAGTACCGCGCGCGCGACCTGATGGCGCGGACCGCCGACGCCGCGTGGGTGTGCGGCGACCCCGGCATGCAGTACGACACGACGATCAACCGCTGGAACCCGGTCAAGACGACGCACCGGATCAACGCGTCGAACCCGTGCTCCGAGTACATGTTCGTGGACGACAGCGCGTGCAACCTCGCGTCCTTGAACCTCATGAAGTTCTTCAACGCCGAGGACGGCTCGTTCGCGGTCGAGAACTTCCGGCACGCCTGCGACGTCGTCATCGCCGCGCAGGAGATGCTGGTCGACAACGCGTCCTACCCGACCGAGAAGATCGCCGCGAACTCCTACAAGTTCCGGCCGCTGGGCCTGGGCTACGCGAACCTGGGCGCGCTCCTCATGGCGACGGGCATCCCCTACGACTCCGACGAGGGCCGCGCCTACTCGGCCGCGATCACGTCCTTGATGTGCGGCGAGGCGTACCTGGAGTCGTCGAAGATCGCGGCGGAGCTGGAGCCCTTCGCGGGCTACGCGCCGAACGAGCAGGCGTTCCTGGACGTCATCGGCATGCACCGCGAGGCCGCGTACAAGGTGCCGGCGACCCAGGGCGTTCCGGCCGAGCTCCTGAAGGCGCAGAAGGCGGTGTGGGACGCGGCGCTCGAGTCCGGCCGCCAGTACGGCTACAAGAACGGCCAGGTCACGGTGCTGGCGCCGACCGGCACGATCGGCTTCATGATGGATTGCGACACGACCGGCGTCGAGCCGGACCTCGCGCTCGTCAAGTACAAGAAGCTCGTGGGCGGCGGGACGATCAAGATCGTCAACAACACCGTGCCGCTGGCGCTGAAGCGCCTGGGCTACTCCGAGTCCGAGGTCAACGAGATCGTGGACTACGTCGACGAGAAGGGGACGATCGAGGGCGCGCCTTCCTTCAAGCCGGAGCACCTGCCCGTGTTCGACTGCTCGTTCCGGGCGCTGAACGGCACCCGCTCGATCCACTACATGGGGCACGTCCGGATGATGGGAGCGGTGCAGCCGTTCCTGTCCGGCGCGATCTCGAAGACCGTGAACCTGCCGACCGACGCGACGCCCGACGAGATCGCCCAGGTGTACCTGGAAGGGTGGAAGCAGGGCCTGAAGGCGATCGCGATCTACCGCGACGGCTGCAAGCGCACGCAGCCGCTGAACACCGCGGCGTCGAAGAGCGACTCCTGGACGCCCGAGAAGCGGTCGAGCCTGGAGTACGTCGGAAAGGCCGCTCCGCCGCAGCCCATCCGGAGGAAGCTGCCGGACGAGCGCCGCGCGATCACGCACAAGTTCAACGTGGCCGGCCACGAGGGGTACATCACCGTGGGCCTGTACGACGACGGCCAGCCCGGCGAGATCTTCCTGACCATGTCGAAGGAAGGGTCGAC
>JBKPMI010000092.1:0-4957 GCA_046732075.1 Acidobacteriota bacterium
GGCGAGGAGAGCGCCCTCCTGCCAGAAGAGCAGATGTCCTTGCGAAGCGCCGGCCGAGAGCGGCGCGAAGGCGACGTTCGATCGGGCATGGAAGAGGAGCCTTCGATCGTTCGAATCGAGCGACGCCAGATAGACGCTGGAAGCGTCTTCGGGCCGGCCGGCCCTCGCGCCATAGCCCACGTAGAGAAAGTGACGCCCGTCTGGCAGAAAGAACGGCCAGGTATGACCGAACTCACCCCGGCTCTCGTCGAGCCGAGTCACGGGCGAGGGGGCTCCCCCCGAGGCAGCCACTCGATGAACCGAATCGCCGGAGGATGGGACGAAGAGGATCACGCCGTCGCGATTCCACGTCCCTCCACGTCCGGACGGTGCGTCGCAGAGTGTCTGGGGTGAGCCGCCGGAGACGGCGATTTTCTTGAGCTTCCCCCCGGCAAAGAAGCCGAGAAGCCGGCTGTCCGGAGACCAGAAGGGTTTCAGTGCCCCGTCCGTCCCGGCAAGAGGCCGGGCCGCAGGCGAATCGAACGGTTGAAGCCAGAGCTGACGGGCTCCCTGCGGGGGCTGCGCGACAAAAGCGACCTGCCGCCCGTCCGGCGAGATCACCATCGGCGAACTTCGGAAATCGAAGCGAGTGTTTTCGGGCGGGAGGATCGAGGACCGGAATAACCGAGGCGCCTCAGGCCTCTGCCGCGCTACGAGCACGCCGAGGACGAGCGCAGCAAGCGCGGCGACGGCAAACGCGCCCCACATCAACGGCTGCCGGCGAGGGGCCGGGCGCCGCGCCGCGATCTCCTCCCGCGATCCTTCCGCGACCCACTTGAGCTCTTTGGCCACATCTCCGGCCGACTGCCAGCGGTCATCGGGGTCCTTCGCGAGACACGTCCGTACCACGCGGTCGAAGGCCGGCGGCGCGATCGGCACGAGTGTCGAGATCGCCGCCGGCTCCGAACTCATGATTGAGGAGATCAGCGACGCCTGGCTCTTCCCCGAGAACGCCTTGTGCCCCGTCGCCATCTCATAGAGGACGCAACCGAAGGCGAAGATGTCCGTGCGCGCGTCGGCTTCTCTTCCCTCGAGCTGCTCGGGCGCCATGTACTGGAACGTCCCCAGGATGGTTCCTTCCTGCGTGAGCGCCGTCGGAAAGGAGGTCAGCTGCTGGGGAGCGGCCGGCGCCACCGCCTTGGCCAGCCCGAAGTCGAGAAGCTTCACCCCCGATTTCGTCATCATGACGTTGCCCGGCTTCAGGTCCCGGTGCACGATCCCCTGCCGGTGCGCCTTGTCGAGGGCGTCCGCGATCTCGCACCCGTACCGCAGGACCTGGTCGATCGGCAGCACGCCCTTTCCCAGCCGATCCGAGAGCGTCTCGCCCTCCAGGTACTCCAGAACGAGATACTCGGTCTCGCCCTCGTGCCCCACGTCGTACAACGCGCAGATGTGCGGGTGCGAGAGCTGCGAGATCGTCTTCGCCTCCCGCTCGAAGCGCTGGCGGGACTCGGCTGACGCCGACAGATGCGCGGACAGCACCTTGACGGCGACCGTGCGATCCAGACGCGTGTCCTTCGCCCGGTAGACCTCTCCCATTCCGCCCGCGCCCACCGGCGCGAGGAGCTCGTAGGGTCCGAGACGCGTGCCGGCGGAGAGGGTCATTTCCTGCCGATCTCGGAAGTCCAGTTGAGCACGAGAGTCACCGGCGGGCCGATCGTCTCTCGGGAAACGCCCTGGAGGATTCGCCGACCGTCCGCGGAGACCTCGTACGCACCCTGCGCGGTTATCGTGGACAACGTAAAGAGAAGTTTCGGAGGCGAGACCTCGAATTCGGACCCGGGCTTGACTTCGACCGCCATCAACTCGCGATCCGGGTTGACATAGAAGAGCTCTCTGCCGTCGGCGCTCCAGTGGGGGGCCACGCCACCGCTCGTCGAGATCTGCCACTTTCCGCCCGGCCCGGGAAACGGAACGACGTAGGTGTCGAGCCTTCCGGATTCGTCGGACACGTACGCCACCCAGTGTCCATCCGGAGAGAACTGCCCATTGCGATCGATGAACTCGGACTGGACGAGTGGAAAGGGCTTGCGGTCACCGAAGAGTGGCAGCACCCACACATCGGTTTTCGTTTTGAGCAGCGTTCGATTGAAGAGAAGATAACGCCCGTCCGCCGACCAGCTCGTCGGGGTTTTCGGGTCGTCCGATCGAAAAAGAATTTCCTCTGCGCCCGTTCCGCTGGCGGACTTCAGGAGGAGCGGCTGTCCCTTCCGATCGGACGAGAAAGCAATGCGGACGCCGTCCGGGGACCAGACGGGGTTCCATTCGACCGTCGGCTCGAAGGTCAGGCGGCTCCGAGAGCCGCGCTTGAGATCGACGACCCAGACGTCAATGTTTCCACCAGCGAGGTCGAAAACGGATGCGGCGAGACGGCCGTCATCCGGCGAGAGCCGGAAACCGCGCGCCACGAGCGGTTCGTTCATCGCGGGGGCGATCTGCTTGCCGGTTCGGTCGTACCAGATGTAGTTCGCCCCGACCAACGGTTCTCCTGTCTGGTAGGCGAGAACCCCGTTCCCTGACGCAGCGAAGGCGGCACGGCTGAAGAGAGGATCGACGAAAAGGTTTTCCGCCACGGGAAATGCTTCCCCGCGGAATCGCCCCCGGTCCGGATCGAACGGCTGCGCCAGCAGCGTGTTCTCCCGCGCATACAGCAAATGACCCGAGGCGTAAGCCGCGTTCATGGTCGCCGGTTGGAGAAGCTTTCGGTTCTCCTTTCCGTCCATGCTCGCGAAGAAGAGAGCGTTGCTGTCCGACGCGGATCCCTGGGGGGACGCAAGGTAAAGGAAATGGCGGCCGTCCGGAAGGGCGACTGGCCAGCGCTGGCTGGTATCGCCGCGGCCCGCGTCGAATTTCGTGATTTCGACGGCCGATCCGCCCGTCTCCGCGACGCGATAGATCGGGCTGTTCCGAAGCGCGAAGAGGATCGTGCCGTCGCGACTCCATGCTCCGCCGCGCCCGTCGATGGCCGTGCAGATCGTCAGGGCGGGCCCGCCGCCGACCGCGATCTTCTTCAGTCGATCGTTTGCGAAGAACCCGATATAGCGGCTGTCCGGCGACCAGAATGGAAACGCCGCTTCTTCCGTCCCCGAGAGCGCCTGCTCCGTCACCGAGTCGAGCGGCCGTACCCACAGGATTCTCTTTCCCTCGGGGATGGAAGCCACGTACGCGAGGAAGCGTCCGTCGGGGGAGAGCGCCATCGCGCCCGACAGACCGTAGAAGCGGAAGCTCGACTTCGGCGGAGGCATGACCGACGCGCGGACCGTCCGTGTCTGCTCGGCCGCTCGCCAGAAGCGCACGGCGAAAACCGCCGAGGCAATCCCACCCACTGCGAACAGGGCGGCCAGAGCCCAGGCGAGCTTCTCCCGCGATTTGCGCCGCGCGACGACCGGCGCCGGGAGCCCGGCCGCCGAGCCGCCCTCGGCCACCCATTTCAGCTCCAGCATTACGTCGTGCGCGGTCTGCCAGCGATCTTCCGGATCCTTCGCGAGGCAGGTCTTCACGACACGGTCGAAGGCGGGGGGCGTCATCGGTGAAATCGTCGAGATCGGCGGAGGAACACGTTCGATGATCGCAGCGATCAGTGAAGCCTGAGTCTTGCCGGAGAACGCCTTCTGACCCGTCGCCATCTCGTACAGCAGCGCGCCGAACGCGAAGATGTCCGTCCGCGCGTCGGCTTCACTCCCTTCCAGCTGCTCCGGAGCCATGTACTGGAAGGTGCCAAGGATCGTGCCCTCCTGCGTCAGCGCCTGCTGCGTCGGGAAGGACGTCAGCTGTTGCGGAGTCGCCGGCGCGACTGCCTTCGCCAGACCGAAATCCAGGAGCTTCACGCCCGACTTCGTGATCATCACGTTGCCCGGCTTCAGGTCCCGGTGGACGATCCCCTGACGGTGGGCCTTGTCCAGAGCGTCGGCGATCTCAATGCCGTAACGGAGAACCTGATCGAACGGCAGCGCCCCTTTGAGCAGGCGCTCCGACAGCGTCTCGCCCTCGAGGTACTCCATGACCAGGAACTCGACTCCGTCCTGGTTGCCCACGTCGTACAGCGCGCAGATGTGCGGGTGGGAGAGCTGCGAGATCGTCCTCGCCTCCCGCTCGAAGCGCTGACGCGACTCGGCCGACGAAGAGAGATGCGCCGGAAGAACCTTGACCGCCACGGTGCGATCCAGGCGCGTGTCCCGCGCGCGGTAGACCTCGCCCATGCCGCCGGCGCCGACCGCCGCGACGAGCTCATACGGTCCCAGGCGGGTGCCGGCCGTGAGGGTCACCGGCGGGGCCTCGGTCTCGGCATTCTCTTCACGAGCGGGGACTTCGGGTCGAGATTATCGCCCCCCCTGTTTCGGCCGAAACCCGGGCGCGGGGCCCCTCGTATGCATAATGGAACTGACCGGTCAGTTCCGAAATGAGCCGGTCGCGAACCAGATGCCGAGAGCACGTACGCCCGACAAGGAAGAAGCCATCCTGGAGGCCGCCGCCCGGGTTTTCTCGGGCAAGCCGTTCCACGAGGTCCTGATCGACGACGTCGCCACCGCGGCCGGCGTCGGAAAGGGCACGATCTACCGCTACTTCCCGACGAAGGACGACCTCTTCTTCGCCGCGATCCTCCACAGCTTCGATCGGCTTTCCGAGGCCCTCGCCGAGAGCCTCGCCCAGGAGACCTCGCCGCGGCGGCGTCTCGAGCGGATCGCGCGGGAAGTCCTATCCTTCTCGTGGGGACGCCGGGATCTCTTCACGCTGCTCTTGAACGACGAGAGGCGGTTCGCGAAGCGGGACGGAGAGCTCCAGAAGCGGCGCGAGGCGGTTTCCCGGCTGGCGCAGGAGGCCATCCTGGAGGGCATCCGGCGCCGCGAGTTCCGGGGGATCGACGCCCGGATCGGCGCCGAGCTATTTCGGGGAATGATCCGTGCCGCGAATACCCTTC
>JBKPMI010000093.1:0-2189 GCA_046732075.1 Acidobacteriota bacterium
TACGGCCAGGGCTATCGCCAGGAGCGCGATGGCCCATCGAGCCGAAAGAAACCGATTCGGCATGAAGCCTCCTTTCGTGCTGGAGAAACGCTCTCGATTTGACCGGGTAATCACAGAAATCCTCGGGCTCCTAGAGCAAGCGGAACGCCAGTGACCGATTCCCTGGGACGAGGGGGCAATGGGGAACGTCGAAACCCTTCGGTACCGGGAGGATACGCCAATTTCCGACTACGGATAAAGCCCCTAAATCGCGGGATGAAACCGGCTCTTCTTCCAGACGGAAAATCAGGTTTTTGGATTCAAATTTCTAAAAATGGATGCCCGTCGGACGGACGCCCGGAGCCCGCGGGGACGTGGTTGGGGGAAATCGTCGCAAAAGAAAGGCCGCCGGGAACGCGTTCCCGGCGGCCGCAGGGGAAGCGAAAGAATTCTAGAAAGCCAGGCGGAGCCCGAAGCGCCACACGCGCGGGCTCTGGATCTCCTTGATCTCCCCGGTGTTGCCGACGGCCAGACCCGTCCGGTTGAGCCGGTTGAACCGCTGCAGGATCGTGTCCTCGTTGGTCACGTTGAACACGTCCGCCGAGATCGTCAGGTTCGCCGAGGTGGTGATCGGAATGACCTTCTCCAAGCGGAGGTCGAGGTCGTACACGTCGTCGTACCGCTCCTTGTCCAGGTTGGAGACCGCGAGGTCACGCAGCTCTCCGTCGTCCCCCTGGATTCGACGGAACCAGTTGATCGGGTAACCCTGCCGGCCGAAGAAGCTGCCGGCCACGTTGAACCCGAGCGGGAGCTGGTACATGGCATTCAGGTAGAACTGCCACTTCGACGACAGGAAAACGCTGTCCTTCGCACCGCTTCCCGTCGACCGGAACCCGACGACCGTGCTGTCGGCGCAGGTCTGGGCGGTGTAGGCGGTCTGGGGATCGCCGACGTTCAGAGACTGTCCCGGGATGACGTTCGTCGGATCGACGCAGCCGGCCGCGTCCACGTGCTGCTTGTTCCAGTTGTAGGTGAAGCTGCCGCGCGCCATCCAGCGGTTGGCCAGACGCTTCGTCAGCGTGAGATCGACGCCGTGATAGGTCTGGTCATAACCATTCCGGTTGGAGTAGACGTAGCCGGGGGGCGTCTCGATGCCGTCCCGGATCCGGTAGAGCGGCGCGCTGTAGGGCGTGCCGTCCGGAAGCGTTCCGGTAACGACCCGATCGAGAACGTAATCCGCCGCCGTCAGTCCGGTGCGCGAACGGAAGATCTGATCCGTGAACTTGCGGTAGGTATACGTAACGCCGACCGCGAAAGCCGGGAAGAGTTCGTGATCGATGCCCGCCAGGATTTCGTCGGTCAGAGGTGCATGGAATCCCCGAGCGAAGCTGTCCACGGCCACGGCCGCGCCCGGGTTCGCCGGGTCGTAGTTGCGGGAGAACTGGAACGCATTCAGGTCGACTTCGCCGACCTCCACGAGGTTGTTGTGGTTCGCGTCGTTCCAGCCGTAGTACGCGTAGGAAACGGCGGAAACCGGATTGACGTTGTCGATCGTCCCGGTGCCGAGCGCATCGGCGTACCGGGCATAGCTCGCCTTCAACACGGTGCTGCGGTTCGTGCCCAGCGCGTAGGTGAGGCCGAGGCGGGGCTGCCAGTCATCCCACGTGAACGGCCGGCCCGAACCGGGATAGTCGATGGCGGGGAGCACGTTCGGGAACGAAGGATTCCCCGGAACGACCGTTGCGAGGTTTTCGCCGGTCTGCTTGTCGTAACGGACACCGACGTTGACGGAGAGCCGGTCGAACGACATCGTGTCCTGGAGATATCCGCTCCAGTATTTGTTGTCCACGACCAGGTTGGATGGGCGCGTGATGACTGCGCAGGGCAGCGAGTTGCCGTCCGCATCCGTGCAGTCGAAGAGGTCGCCGTACACGGCGCCGGCCAGGTTGCCGGTGGGATCGCCCGGCCAGCTCGAAGACGAGCGGGCGCCGGCCTTCAGGTAGCCGAATCCCGCCTTGAGCTCGTGACCCAGGGTCCCCGTGTTGAAGAAGTACGAGACGTCCGCCTTCGCCTGACGGGTCGGGCGGGGCGCCTGAGCGATCTCGTACGAGTTGTGCCACACGCCGCCCTCGTCGAGGAAGACCTGGCGGTTGCCGCCTTCCGGGTCCAGCGTGAAGTTGCCGTTGACGCCGTTGTACTGAGCCGATGCG
>JBKPMI010000094.1:0-6253 GCA_046732075.1 Acidobacteriota bacterium
ATGCCGGACGCGCCGTGGAGGAGGGATCGACCGCGGACATCTTCCGGGAGCCGCGGCACCCGTACACGCGCGGCCTTCTCGCCTCGCTGCCCCGGATCGAGCCGGGCGCGAGCGGTCGGAGGTTCTCCGCGATCCCGGGAACGGTTCCGGACCTCTCGGACCGGCCCCGCGGCGTCTGCGCGTTCGCGCCGCGGTGTCCGGACCGGTTCGAGCCGTGCGATCGGCGGGAGCCCGACCTCTACCGCGCGGGGGACACGCGGGCGCGCTGCTTCCTGTACGAAGGATGAGTCCGGAACCCGCGGATCGCCCCTCTCTTCTTTCCGTCCGGAATCTCGTCAAGCGGTATCGCGTCCGCTCCGGAATGATCGGCGGCCGCCAGACCTTCGCCGCGGTGGACGGGGTCTCCTTCGACGTGGGGGCGGGCGAGACTCTGGGACTGGTGGGCGAGTCGGGGAGCGGCAAGAGCACCACCGGCCGGCTCGTTCTGCGGTTGGAGGAGCCGACCGGGGGAACGATTTCCTTCGAGGGGGAAGACTGGCTCGCGCTCACGGGAGCCGAACTCCGCCGCCGTCGCCGCGACGTCCAGGTCGTGTTCCAGGACCCGAGCACGTCGCTCAATCCGCGGATGCGGTGCGGGGCGCAGATCGCGGAGCCGCTGCGCGTGCAGGGCCTCGCGTCCGGTGACGGGTTGCGGAAACGAGTCGCCGCGCTTCTCCAGGAAGTGGGACTCTCGGTCGAGACCGCGGGACGCTTTCCTTCCGAGCTCTCCGGCGGCCAGAGGCAGAGGGTAGCCATCGCCCGAGCGCTCGCGACGCGACCGCGCTTCGTGGTGTGCGACGAGCCGATCTCCTCCCTCGACGTCTCGATCGCGGCGCAGGTCCTGAACCTCCTCGCGGATCTGCGCGAGCGGAGCGGCCTCTCCTACCTGTTCATCTCCCACGACCTCGCGGTGGTCGCCCGGATCTCGGATCGCATCGCGGTGATGTATTTCGGGCGGATCGTCGAAGTGGGGGGGGCGGCCGCCGTTCTGTCGCGTCCGCTTCATCCGTACACGGCGGCGCTGCTCTCCGCGGCGCCGGACCCGGATCCCGCGTCGCGGCGTTCCCGGATTTCTCTTCCGGGAGAGCCTCCGTCGCCCGCGTCGCCGCCGACAGGCTGCTCTTTTCACCCGCGATGTCCGATTGCACGGCCGCGGTGCCGCGAAGAGGATCCGGCGCTCGCACCGGTCGAGAACGGGCGCCTCGCCGCCTGTTTCTTTCCGGGAGAGCTCGCGCCCGGCTAGGACGCCTTCGGTGCGCGGACTCGCGCTATCATTCGCGTCATTCCTGTGTGGGCATCTCCCGGGCCGATCGGGAAACATTCGACCCGGAAGTGCGTAGTAGGTGTGACGAAGGAGTAACGGAATGAAGAGGTTGCCGAAATTCCGGGCGGCGCTGGCCGTCCTCGGGGCGGCGGGCCTGCTGGGCCTGGCACCCCTCGCGACAGCGCAGACCGGAGCCGCGATTTCTTCGCGCCCCGGGGAGCGGACCCCCCGTGCGCTGCCGGAGCCGGCCGCCGAGGGAATGCGCCTTTCGCTCGAGCAGGCGGTCTCGCTCGCGATCGCGAACAACGAGGACCTGAACGTCTCCGTGAATTCGGCCGAAGCGTCCCGGTACCTGCTCCTCTCGAATTGGGGGATCTTCGATCCGCTCGCCCAGGCGTCGCTCATCCGGGCCCATTCGGAGAGCCCGGCGGCGTCCGACCTCGTCGGCGCGGAAGTCTCGACGCGCGATTCGACCAACTTTTCGACCCAGGTGACTCAGCTCGCGCCGACCGGTGGAACGTTCTCGCTCGGCCTGACGGTCGCGCGGACGTCGCAGAACTCGTCGTTCTTCTTCGTCAATCCGGCCTATGACAGCGGCCTGACCTTCTCCTTCAGTCAGCCGCTCCTCCGGAACTTCGGGCGCGACGCCACGATCTGGCAGATCCGGATTTCGCGCAACAGCCGCGACTCCTCGTACCTGGGCTTCGTCCGGAGCGTTCAGGGAACCGTCAATGCGGTCGAACAAGCCTACTGGGACCTCGTGTACGCGCTGCGCAACCTCGAGGTGAAAAAGGAGGCGCGCACGCTGTCGGCCGAGCTGAACCGCATCACGAAGATCAAGATCGACGTCGGCTCGCTCGCGCCGATCGACATCGTCCAGACCGAGGTCGGGATCGCGACGGCCGAGCAGGAAATCATCATCGCGGAGGGCCTGATCGGAGACGCCCAGGACCGGTTGAAGCGTCTCCTCAACTTCGACCGCACCAAGTGGAACGTGGCGATCGTCCCGGCCGACGAGCTGCGCGCCGAGCAGCCCGCGGTGGACGTCGAAGACGGGTTGAAACGGGCCCTCGTCGACCGGCCCGAGATCCTCTCGACGCGGTACGACGTGGACTCCAACCGGATCCGCTACGAGTTCTGGCGCAACCAGACCCGGCCGCAGCTCGACCTCGTGGGCAGTTACGGCTACGCCGGCCTCGGCGGGACGACGACGATCCGCGACGACATGGGCAACGTCGTGTCGCGGACCAACGGCGACGTCTGGGACTCGCTCCGGCAGATCACCGATCGGGACTTCAAGAACTGGTCGGTCGGGCTGAACTTCTCCTACCCGATCCTGAACCGGCGGGCGCGTGGACAGCGCGGAGCCGCGCTCTACACGTGGGAGGCCTCCAAGGCAACCCTGAGCACGGTCGAGCAGAACGTGCTTCTGGAAGTCCGGTCGGCTGCGCGCGACATCGAGACCGCGCGGCGTTCCACGGTGGCCGCGCAGAAGGCGCGCGAGCTCGCGGAGCGCAACCTCGACGCGGAGCGAAAGAAGTTCGAGAACGGAATGACGACGTCGTTCCAGGTCCTGCAGATCACCAACGATCTGTCGGCGGCCCGCACGAGCGAGCTGCAGTCCCTCGCGGTGTACCGGAAGGCGCTGTCGGCATACCATTACGCGGTCGCCGACATCCTGGACTGGAAGGGGATCAAGATCGAAGACCTGCCCGAGTTCACGCCGCCTCCGGCGGAGAGCCTGACGCCGCGCTCGATTCCGCCGGCACCGCCTCCGGCCGCGCAGTAACGCCATGGAACAGTCGACCGTCCCGCCGCCGCCCGCCGAGTCCGCCGACTCCGGGCTCGCCCGCGTCGCCGGCGTCTTCGCGTCGCCCGGGCCCACCTTCGAGGCGATCGCGCGGCGGCCCAGCTGGTGGTTGCCGCTCATCATCTGCGCGGTGGTCTCGATCGCGGCCACGGCCGCGGTCCTGCCCCGGATCGACTTCGAGTCCGTCATCCGCGAGCGCCTCGCGGCCAAGGGCGCGACCATCCCGGAGGATCGGCTGGACCAGATCGTGGCCACGCAGAAGAGACTCTCGGGCCTCGGCTACGTCTGGGCCGGGCTCGGCCCGGCGCTCATCGCCCTGGTCATCGGCGGCGTCAACCTTCTCGCCTTCAAGGCGTTCGGCTGGGACCTGAAGTTCAAGCAGGCCTTCGGCGTCACGAGCCACGCTCTCCTGCCGACCATCGGCATCTCGATGCTGCTCATCTTTTTCGTGTCGCGGTTGGACGTCGTCAATCCCGCGGACCTGGGAGACGTGACCCACTCGAACCTGGGGTTCCTCGTCGATCGCCACGTGAACCCGGCGCTCCACTCGATCGCCCGGTCTCTCGACATCTTCGGGATCTGGATGCTGGTTCTCCTGGTGATCGGGTTCGCCGCGGCCGCGAACGTCCCGCGGCGGAAAGCCGCGATCCTGATCGGCAGCCTCTGGGCGGTCCTGGTTCTCGGGAAGGCGGCCTGGGCGGTCATTTTTCACTGACCTCCCGCCCGAACCCCGGGAGACGGAAAATCGTATACGGATTGAAGGGGAAGCGCGCTGCGGCGCCCGAAGGACCATGCTGATCGACATCCGGGACATCACGAAGGTCTACGAGATGGGGGCGCAGAAGGTCCGCGCCTTAGACGGCGTGTCGCTCGCGGTCGACCGCGGGGAGTACGTCGCGATCATGGGTCCGTCGGGCTCCGGGAAGTCCACGCTGATGAACCTGGTGGGCTGCCTCGACACGCCCTCGTCCGGCTCCTACATCCTGAATGGCCGCGAGGTCGCGCGGATGACCGACGACGAGCTCGCGGCGATCCGCAACCAGGAGATCGGCTTCGTCTTTCAGACGTTCAACCTGCTTCCGCGCACGTGCGCTCTCCAGCAGGTGGAGCTGCCCCTCGTCTACTCCGGCCTGCCGCGGAAAGAACGCAGGGAGCGCGCCGTGAAGGCCCTCGAGGCGGTCGGCCTCGCCGACCGGATGACCCACCATCCGAGCGAGCTCTCGGGAGGCCAGCGGCAGCGGGTCGCGGTCGCGCGGGCGCTGATCAACGACCCGAGCATCCTTCTCGCCGACGAACCCACCGGCAACCTGGACTCCGCGACGGGCGCCGAGATCATGGCGCTCTTCGACGTCTTGAACTCGAAGGGGAACACGATCGTCCTCGTCACGCACGAAGAGGACATCGCCGCCCACGCGCGGAGGATCGTCCGGCTCCTCGACGGACGAATTCGCGAGGATGGCCCGAACGACCGGGCCGCCGCGCTGGCCCGTCTCTCCGGCGCGCCCGCCTAGGCGCCCCGCGGCCGGATTGCCGGTGCGACCCTCCCGGGTCGGACCGGCATAGAATCTCGCGTCCGCCATGGTGGACACCCCCAAGTCTCTGTTCCGGAAAGTCGAGCGAGCGATCGAAGCGATCGAGCGCTCTTCCGACGCCTCCTCGACGATCACCGAGACGGCCGGCGCCATCATCGAGAACTTCCAGGAAGCGCTGGGGGTCCGGGGAGGCCGGCTCTACGAGCGGCGCGACGGCGGATACGAGCTCACGCGGGTCTTCGGCGGCGCGGTCGCGGCCCCCGGAATCTTCGTTCCGGACGCCTACCCGCCGGTCCAGCAGGTCGTGGACGAGGGGGTCGTGGTCCTCGACCTGACCGCGCCGGGTGTCGATCCCGAGTTCGAGCGGAAGCTGGGAGTGGATCGGTTCGCGGCGATCGCGGTCGGGGACGACCAGTACATCCTGTCGTTCTCGGTCGACCCGATCGCCCAGATCGAGGATCTGATGGCGTCGCTCGGGATCCTCCGGCACGCCGTCGATCAGAAGCTCCGGCAGGAGCGGTTCGTCTCGGTTCTGAACGAGGCGCGCCAGATCCAGATGTCGATCCTGCCGCGCCGTTCGCCTCGCCGCGGCGAGTTCGAAATCGCGGGCTTCACCGTCCCGGCGGAAATCGTCGGGGGAGACTTCTTCGACTTCATTCCCGTCACGGAGCGGATTCACGGCATCGCCATCGCCGACGCCTCCGGGCACGGCCTGCCCGCGGCGCTCCAGGTTCGCGACGTCTATACCGGTCTCCGGATGGGCGTGGCCCGCGACTTCAAGATCGTCCGCACGGTCGAGCGGCTGAACCGGATCATCCACCAGTCGCGGATGAGCACGAAGTTCGTGTCTCTCTTCTACGGGGAGATCGAAGAGGAAGGCAACTTCATCTACGTCAACGCCGGGCATCCGCCGCCCCTTCACTTTCACTCGAAGGGAGTCACGGCGTTGAAGCAGACCGGGATGGTTCTGGGCCCGTCCGCCACGGCGAGCTACAGCCGCGGTTTTCTGGCCCTCGAGCCGGGCGACGCGCTCCTTCTCTATACCGACGGAATGACCGAGGCCGTCGATCCGAAGGGACGCGAGTTCGGAGTCGAGAGGTTGAAAAAAGCCTTCCTGGCTCTCAAGGAAAAACCGGCCGACGACATCGTCCGCGCCCTGACCGACAAGGTCGGCGAGTACGTCCGCCGCGCTCCGGAAGACGACCGGACCGTCGTGGTCGTCAAGCGGTTGCAGCCGTCCGGGCCGGCATCACCCGGCCCGGCCCCTGCTCCCACCCCGTCCGCCGCTTCCTGATTCGACGCGGCGCGCCGCCGGATCTACCGGCGCCAGCGGCGGTAGCCGAACCCTCCGAACAGAAGCAGGATGACGAGGATGATGATGATGAGAGTCGTGTTCGACATCGCGAGTCCCCTCCGGCCGCGATCTTAGACTGAAAAACGAACCGATCCGTTCAGCGGACCGCGCTCTCCTTCGCACGGCGGAACGCTTCCGCCGTCACGGGGATCCCGGTCTCGATCGGCGTCCACGGGGGGACGCCCAGGTCCCCACGCGCGGCGGAGCCGTCGAGGACGCTCCGGCGCTGCTCGCCCGGCGCGAGGGGTACGTAC
>JBKPMI010000095.1:0-3168 GCA_046732075.1 Acidobacteriota bacterium
CCCCGCCGGATCGCGGCCGGGCACGCCCATGGCCGACGTTTCCGATCCGGAGGGAGAGACCGTTACGAACTTCACGACCTTGTCGGGTTGCAGCGGCACCGGGTCTCCACGGAAACCCTGACCCACGCGCAGCGAGAGACCGACGGTCGCGCCGACCTCGGGTCGAAATGTCGACGGCTCGATCCAGAAGTCGTGCGCGAAAAGCGGCGCGGCGAGTGCCAGGACAGCCGCGCCGGCCGCGAGGAGCTTCGCCTTCGACTTCCTCAAGGTCAGAGCGCCGCTTTGGCGAGGAACGCCGAAAGCCGCTTCGGGTCGAGGTTCCCGCCGCTCCAGATCACGCCGACGCGCTTCCCGGCGAAGTCCGCGCGGCGGTGCTTGACGGCGGCCATGCCCACGATTCCGGAGGGTTCGACCAGCACCTTCATCCGCTCGAGCGTCCAGGAGAGCGTGTCGATCATCTCGTCGTCGGATACGAGGAGAACCCGCTCCACGGTTTTCTGGATGATGGGGAAAGTGAGCTTTCCGACGCACGGCACCTGAAGGCCGTCCGCGATCGTGCGCGGAACCGGGATCGTGACCCGCTCCCCCTTCGCGAGCGACTGCGCCACGTCGTCGCCGGTTTCGGGCTCGACGCCGTAGACCGTGATCTCCGGGCGGAGGTGCTTCGCGGCGGTCGCCGATCCCGCGATCAGACCGCCGCCCGACACCGGCACCAGCAGGAAATCGAGGTCCGGCACCTCCTCGAGCAGCTCCCACGTGGCCGTTCCCGCGCCCGCCATGATGAGCGGGTCGTCGAACGGCGGCACGAGGAGCGCGCCGCGCTCGCGGACGAGCCGGTCGCCGATCTCCACGCGGTCGCCGCCGTACCGGTCGTAGAGCACGACGTCCGCGCCGTAGCCGCGCGTCGCCGCCAGCTTCGCGGGCGGCGCGTCCTCCGGCATGACGAGCGTCGCCTTCAGGCCGAGAAGGCTGCAGACGAGCGCCACGGCCTGCGCGTGGTTTCCGGAGGAATACGCGACGACCTCCGAGAAGCTGCCGCGCTCCTGCTCCGCCCGGATCTTGTTGTACGCGCCGCGGAACTTGAAGGCGCCGCCGCGCTGGAGGTTTTCCGCCTTGAAGAAGACGGCCGCGCCGGTCATCTCGTCGAACTGGCGCGAGTGGAAGACCGGGGTCCGGTGCGCAACGCCCGCGATGCGGCGGCGCGCCTGGTCGACGTCGTCGCCGGAAAGACCGGGGCCGGTAGCCGGGAGCCGGGAGCCGGGAGCAGACGCGGGGGTCGTGCTCACGACGCGGCCACCTCCTCGCGCGCCGACGTCTGCTCCTTCCACTGCGTAATCTGGGCGAGAGCGCGGTCCACCATCTGCTGCCTCCGGACTTCCTTGTTCCGCACCGGGGAGTGGGACGTGTCCTCGATCAGGCCGAACGTCACGTTCATCGGCTCGAAGGTCTTCGTGGCCGGGCGCTCCGAGCAGTGCCGGGCGAGCGATCCGATCGCCGTGGCGTACGGCACGGGCACGGGCTCACGCCCCTCGAGAAGCTGCGCGATCGTGATCCCTACCGCGAGCCCCGTGGCCGCGCTCTCGACGTACCCCTCGACTCCCGTGATCTGCCCGGCGAAGAAGATTCGCGGCTCCCGGCGCATGCGCCAGAAGCGGTCGATGTGCGCGGGGGCGTGGATGTACGTATTGCGGTGAAGCATCCCGTAGCGCACGAAGGCCGCGTTCTCGAGCCCCGGGATCCGCCGGAAGACCCGCTGCTGCTCCCCGACCTTCAGCTTCGTCTGGAAGCCGACCAGGTTGTAGTGCTCCTTCGCGAGGTCGTCCTGGCGGAGCTGAACGACCGCCCACGGGATCCGGCCGGTGCGCGGATCGGGAAGGCCCATCGGCTTCATCGGACCGTGGCGGAGCGTCTCGACCCCGCGCTCCGCCATCACTTCGATGGGAAGGCAGCCCTCGAAGTAGATCCCCTTTTCGAAGTCCTTCACGGGAACGATCTCGGCGGACAGGAGCTGCGCGACGAAGCCCTCGTACTCCTCCTTCGTCATCGGGCAGTTCCAGTAGTCCTCGCCGGCGCCCTTTCCGTACCGCGACAGCGGGTACATCTTCGAGAAGTCGAGCGACGACGCCGCGACGATCGGCGCCATCGAGTCGTAGAAGTAGAGGTCCTCGGTGCCGAGGAGCTCCCCGATGGCGCTGTCGAGCGCCGCCGAGGTGAGCGGCCCCGTCGCGAGGACCGCATAGCCCTCCGGCGGGATCGCCGAAACCTCCTCGCGGACCAGCTCGATCTCGGAACGGGACGCGATCGCCTCCGTCACGCGCCGCGAGAATTCGTCCCGGTCCATCGCGAGCGCGTCGCCCGCCGGCACCGCGGACGCCCGGGCGCTCGCGATCACGAGCGAGTCGAGGAGCTCCATCTCGCGCTTCAACAAGCCGACCGCGTTGCGCGGGTTGTCCGAGCGGAAGGAGTTCGAGCACACGAGCTCCGCGCAGCGGTCGGTCTGGTGGGCCGCGGTCGTCACTTCGGGCCGCATCTCGAAGAGGCGGACGGAGTGCCCGCGACGCGCGAGCTGCCAGGCGCACTCCGAGCCGGCGAGCCCGGCGCCGACGATCGTGACGGTGTCGCGGGTCAAGCGGTGATTCTACCGACCGGCGACGGGGCGCGACTTGCGCAGCGCCACCGGGATCACGAACCGGATGGACGTCAGGCGCGGGGAGAACGCCCCGATCTTGTTGTCCACGAGACCGCTCGCGAGCCCGGCCTTCTGGACGTCGATCCACGAGTACGGAAACGCGAGCTCCGCGACGTACGGCTTCTTGGGAAATACGACCCACAGCGACCCGGCGGGCGTCAGGCGCCTCTCGAGGTCGCCGAACCAGGATCTCAGTCTTCCTTCCGCCGGCACCTCCGCGAGCATCCACTCGAGCGGACCCGCAGGCCACTTCTCGACCCGTTCGACCAGCGGCCCGAAGATCTCCCGCAGCGTCTTTCGGAACTCGACGGACTCGCCGCGGGCATACGCCGGCCGGTCGCCGGGAAGGGAGAACTTCTCCCAGGGGGTTTTCATCCAAAAGAAGCTATCAGCTGATAGCTTTTTTCCGTGGCGTTCCGCGACGACCTCTACCCCGACGAGTACTTCGACCAGCTCCACCGGGTTACGCGGTTCGCGGC
>JBKPMI010000096.1:0-3975 GCA_046732075.1 Acidobacteriota bacterium
TTCCCCGGTCGCGAAGTTCCTGGCGAAGCGCGGTCCCGGAGTGCACCACCTCTGCTTCGTGGTGGAGGACCTGGAGAAAGCGCTCGCCGACCTGCGGGGCCGTGGCTTCCGGCTCGTAAACGAAAGTCCCGTTGCCGGCGCCGGCGGCAAACGCGTGGCGTTTCTCCATCCCTCCGCCGGAAAGGGAGTCTTGATCGAACTCTCCCAGGCGGCGCCCGCTCCGTGAAGGCCGGCGAGCTCGTCGTCGTCCACCTCGTCGCGCCGCGCGAGAAGTTCTGGGGCGTCCTCCACGACACGAGCGCGGCGGGCGTCACCGTGCGGGGAATCGCGCTCGACGCCTTCGAGAGCTGGACGCGCGAAATCGCGCGGGGGACGGAGGCTTCGTCCTTCCCCGCGACGGTCTTCTTCCCGCTGCATCGCGTCGAGCGCGTATTCGCCGACGAAGCCGGCGGGGTCGCGTCCTACGCGGAGCGCTTCCGGGAGATCACGGGAGAGGAAGTTCGGCGGTATCTCGGCTGAGCCGGGATCAGAAAACGACGTTCTTGACGAAGTAGTCCTGGACCGTGAGGTTCCGGTCGACCAGGAGCTTCGCCTGGGCCGGCGTCATCTCGAAGAAGCCGGCCGACTCTCCCGACTGCGTCGTCATGACGATCTCGACGGGCGCCGAGCGCCCCTTCGCCGCCGCGTCGGTGAGCGCCCGCGCCGAGGCGGACAGCGTGCTGAAGACGGCCTGCTCGGAGTCCGCGGTGACGAGGATCCGCGTCTTGCCCCGATAGTTCGTCACCCGGAACTGCGAGATGCCGGTCCCCTCGAACACCTGCGTGAAAGTCGCCTGGTACACCGAATCCACCGCTCCGCCCTCCGCACCTCCGCCGGAAGTCGCCGCCGCCGCCGCGGGCACCGGGGTCGGAAGGCTCATACGGGTGCCGCGCTGCTTGATCAGGTCCCCGAGCGGGTTGTTGGACCGCGGCGGCGCGGTCGGGAGCGTTTTGGGCTTCTCCTCGGGGGTGTCGAGCGCAACGACGTTGCCGAAGTTCTCCTTGTTGTACTTCACGGTCCCGGGGACGTCGACCTTGTCGAGCGCGATCTGCGTCACGTTCCCGTTTTCGAGCGTGATGATCGCCATCGTTCCCTTGACCGTGTACGGCGCGCGGGCGAAAACCAGGGTCCCGTCCTTCAGCTTGACGACGTACGCGAACGCGGACGATGCGAGCAGGAGAAGGAGCGCGATTCCGAGGAGGCCGCTCCGAGTGAGGCGACCGTGCGTGCGGGCCTGCGATTGACAGGGCGTATTCACCGACAAATGATAGCACCGCGATGCTGATCGTCATGGATTCCCGCGCCACCGAGGACGACGTCCGGGGCGTCGTCGCGGCGGTCGAGGGCCTCGGTCTCACGGCCCATCCCATTCCCGGAGCGCAGAGAACGGCGATCGGCGTCACCGGCAATCGCGGTTCGGTCGAATCGGCCGCGTTCGAAAACCTCCCGGGGGTCGCGGAAGTGATCGCCGTCACCGCGCCCTACAAGCTGGTCTCGCGCGAGGCGAAGCGCGAGGACACCGTCGTGTCGGTCGGCGGCGTTGCGGTCGGAGGCCCGCGCGTCGTGGTGGTGGCGGGACCGTGCGCGGTGGAGTCCGAGAAGCAGGCCCTCGACGTGGCGCACCACGTCCACGCGGCGGGCGCGTCGCTCTACCGGGGCGGTGCCTTCAAACCGCGCACGTCGCCCTACTCATTCCAGGGACTGGGAGAGGAAGGTTTGAAGATCCTCGCCCGGGTCCGGCAGGAGACCGGGCTTCCGATCGTGACGGAGGTGCTCGACACCGACACCGCGGAGCTGGTCGCGGAGTACGCCGACTGCCTGCAGATCGGCGCGCGGAATATGCAGAACTTCTCGCTCCTGAAGAAGGTCGGGCGCCTCCGCAAGCCCGTGCTCTTGAAGCGCGCCATGTCCGCGACGATCGAAGAGTTCCTGCTGTCCGCCGAGTACATCCTCTCGGAGGGGAACTACGAAGTCATCCTCTGCGAGCGCGGCGTGCGGACTTTCGCGAACCACACCCGCAACACACTCGACCTCTCCGTGATCCCCTACGTCAAGCGCATCTCGCACCTGCCGATCGTCGTGGACCCGTCGCACGGCACCGGAAAGAGGATGAAAGTCCTGCCGATGTCGCGCGCGGCGGTCGCGGCCGGCAGCGACGGCCTCCTGATCGAGGTCCACGACCATCCCGAGCTGGCTCTGTCCGACGGGCCACAGGCGCTCCTTCCCGACATGTTCGTCCAGCTGATGAAGGAAGTGCGCCTGCTCGCCCCCGTGGTCGGGCGAACCGCTTGAACGGACTCCTCGTCCTCGAGGACGGGAGCTTCTGGAGGGGAGAAGCCATCGGCCGGTCCCGAACGTCGTTCGGCGAGATCGTCTTCAACACCGCGATGAGCGGCTACCAGGAAGTCCTGACCGACCCCTCCTATGCCGGACAGATCGTCGTGATGACCGCGGCCCACGTCGGCAACTACGGCGTGCGCGCGTCGGAGTCGGAGTCGGGCCGGGTGCATGTGGCGGGATTCCTGGCGCGCGACTTTCCGGAGACCTGGAGCGGTTCCGACGGCGAAGAGAGCCTTGCCGAGTACCTCGCCCGCGAGGGGGTCGTCGGGCTGCACGGGCTCGACACACGGGCGCTCGTGCGCCGTATCCGGTCGGAGGGCGCGATGCGCGCCGGCATCTCTTCCGAGATCGACGATCCGGAGGAGCTGCTCGCGCAGGTCCGGCGTTCGGCGCCCATGATCGGAAGCGACCTCGCGCTCGCGGTATCGCCGTCCGAGATGTCGGAGTTCGCGGCCGTCGAGCGCGAACGGTTCCGCGTGGCCGCGATCGACTACGGGATGAAGCGGAACATCGTCCGACTGCTCACTGCCGCGGGATGCCGCGTCCGGGTGTATCCCGCGACCGCCCCGGCCGAACGCGTGATGGAGGCCGACCCCGACGGCATCTTCCTCTCCAACGGGCCGGGCGATCCGTCTGCGCTCGCCGGGCCGATCCGGACGATCGAACGGCTCGTGCCCCGCCGGCCGATCTTCGGGATCTGCCTGGGCCATCAGCTCCTCGGCCTGGCGCTCGGCGCGAAGACGTTCAAGCTGAAGTTCGGCCACCGCGGCGCGAACCATCCCGTCCAGGAGATCGGCACGAAGTCGGTCGCCATCACGTCGCAGAACCACGGTTTCGCGGTGGACGAGGAAAGTCTCTCGTCCGAGGTCGAGGCCACGCACGTCAACCTGAACGACCACACGCTCGAGGGCTTCCGCCATCGGACGCTGCCGATCCTGGCGGCGCAGTTCCATCCCGAGGCGTCGCCCGGACCGCACGACGCGAACGTGCTCTTCGAGCGGTTCGTCGACGAGATGGAGAAGCGGCGGCTCGCGGAAGCCCGATGACCCTTCCTCTCGAGGTCGCGCTCTCCTACCTCCGGGCGAGATCCTCGCGGCTCGTCTCGTCCGTCTCGCTGCTCTCGATCTCCGGCATCGGTCTGGGGGTCGCGGCGCTCGTCGTCGCGATGGGACTCCTCTCCGGCTACCAGCGGGAAATCCGGGAGAACCTGATCGGGGCGAACGCCGAGGTGGTCCTCTTCCCGCTCTCGACGACCGCGGAGGCGGATCCGTCGGCGGCCCAGGAGAAGGTGGCGAAGCTGAAGCGCGTGCGCGCGACAGCTCCCGTGGTCTACCAGTCCGGGCTGGCCTCTTCCGCGGCCACGCCGGACGGATCCGACGTCGTCCTGAAGGGAATCGATCCCGCGGCCGAGCGGCGAGTCTCGCGGTTGGACGCCTACCTGCCGGACGCGGAGCGCGTCCTGACGCGCGCCTCGGCCGCCGGGCGGCCGGGGGTCGCGATCGGCGCGGAGCTCGCCCGGCTCCTCGACGTGAAGGAGGGCGACACGATCCTGCTCTCGGTTCCGGACAATACGCGGGGGGCGGCGGCGCTCGTGGC
>JBKPMI010000097.1:0-2036 GCA_046732075.1 Acidobacteriota bacterium
ATCCCATGGACGCCGTCATCGCCGGCATCAACATCGTCGAGGACGACCCCGAGGACGTCACCGTCGGCTACGGCGGCATCCCGAACGAGGAGGGGGTCGTCCAGCTCGATGCGGCGGTGATGGACGGCCGCACGATGAAAGCCGGCGCAGTCGGCGCGCTCGAAGGCGTGAAGAACCCGGTGAAGGTGGCGCGCCTCGTCATGGACCGCACCAACCGGGTGTTCCTCGTGGGCGAGGGCGCCGCGAAGTTCGCGAAGGCGCACGGCTTCGTTCCCGAGAACCTGCTGACACCGCGCGCGCACAAGATCTGGCTCTACTGGAAGGAGAAGCTCTCGGGGCACGACGACTGGATCGAGGCCGGCACGGAGGAGGAGAAGGACCCCGATATCCGCTGGTACATCGAGAAGTACGGCCTCTCCGACTTCCGGCCGCAGGGCACGATCAACTGCAACGCCGTGACCGCGAAGGGGGAGATCGTCGGCGCGACGTCGACCTGCGGTCTCTTCTTCAAGGTGCCGGGGCGGCTGGGCGATTCGCCGGTGATCGGCGCCGGGCTCTACGTGGACGGCGAGGTCGGCGCGTGCGGGTCGACCGGCTGGGGGGAAGGCAATATCCGATCCGCCGGCTCCCACACGGTCGTCGAGATGATGCGCCAGGGGAAGTCGCCCGAGGAAGCGGCGCTGAAGACGCTCGAGCGGATCGTCGCGCTCGCGAAGGAGAACCGGGACGCGCGCGGGAAGCCCGCGTTCAACACCGTCTTTTACGTCGTGAACAAGAAGGGGGAGTACGCCGGGGCGTCGGTCTACGACGGGATCTACGGATCCACCGGGAAGTTCAGCCGGACGAGCTTCGCGATCGCGGACGCTTCCGGCGCGCGCCTCCTCGAGACGGCGTACCTCTACAAAAAAGAACGGTAGCCGGGAGCGGTCTACGGCGCCGGAGACGCGCCACGGCCGCCCGACAGGATCGCGTTGACGGCCTCGACCCGGCGCTCCAGCGCGCGGCGCAGCTTCCCGATCTCGGAGTCGGACGCGGCGACCCGCACGCTGTCTCCCTGGAACTCGAAGCGTACGATCGCCTCGCGGTCCTCGCGGGTCAGGCCGAGGATCCCGGCCCGGTACGCCCGCATCCACTCGGGAGAGGGCTCGCTGTCGAAACGGAGACGGAACCAGGTCTTGCCGTCGGCCGCGCCCTCGGCCATCGGAGCTTCGTTCGAGAGGTAAACCCGGTGGGTCGGCGGAGCCTCGCCCGGGCGGCGGCGGTTGGGCTTACGGTACTGGGGACGTCTGGGAATGGGAGCCTCCTTCGCTGGACACCGCGGATTCTGTCACGGACGAACCCTCCGGTCCACCGAAGGACCCGGCGGACACGATCGTGAAACGGTCCGGATCCACGCGCTTCGCGAAGCATGCGTCGGCGTCCTCCTTGGAGACCGCCTCGACCAGGGAAGGGTACTCGTCGAGGTACGCGACGCCCAGGCCGTAGTACACCGCGGAGTCGACGGCGTGGGCGATCCCGCCGTTGGACGCGAGGTCCACTTTGAACCGCCCGACGTGCGACGATTTCTCGTCGTCGAGCTCCTTCGCGGTCATCCCCTCTTTCCGGAAGCGCTGGATTTCCTGGAGCGTGGCCGCGACCGCGGCGTCGCGGCTCTCGGGCTTCACCGTCAGGCTCACGGCGTAGGGACCCCCCAGGTGCGTGGCCGAGAACCCGGAGTGGATACCGTACGTCAGACCCTCGGTGTCGCGGACGCGAACCCCCAGGCGCGACGTCAGGGACGACTGGCCGAGCGCCGAGTTCGCGAGCACGCACGGGAGGTAGTCGGGGCTGGCGCGCTCGAGACCCGCGGGTTGCGCGAGGATCACGTCGGCGCTCGCCTTGTCCGGCATCACGACCGTTTCCTCGCCCGGCGCGGGCGCGACGGCCGGAGGCCGCGGGATCTCGCGAGGCGGACCGGAGCGCCATCCGCCGAGCCTCCGCTCGAGCCCGTCGAGGATCTTCCCGGATTCGACGTCCCCGACCACGACCAGGAGCAG
>JBKPMI010000098.1:0-6899 GCA_046732075.1 Acidobacteriota bacterium
AGGTTGGGGCCGTGCCAGGCCCTCTTCTCGTATCCCTCATCCAGGATCGTCCGCAGGAGAGCGAGCTCGCGACTTGGTTTCACCGCGCCTCCGCTCGCCGGACCGGGAGATCCACCGGCTTCGCTGGTGCGACGTTCGAACGGACTGGCTCCGGCTTCGTCCGGGCGCCGTACCGGATGATCACCACGACCGCTCCGATGATGACTGCCGCGGCGAGCATCGTCCGCAGAGTCATGGGCTCGTTTGCGAGCCCCCAGCCGAGGAGCACCGCCACGACCGGGTTGACGTACGCGTAGGTCGAGACCCGCGCCGGCGTCGTGGCGCCGAGCAGCCAGATGTAGGCCGTGAATCCGACGAGGGATCCGAAGACGACGAGGTAGGCGAGAGCCACCAGGGATCTCGGGGACATCGCCGCGAGCGAGAGTTGCCCGCCCTGACCCATCGCGAGACCGAAGAGGAGAAGCAGCGCTCCGCCGCAGATCATCTCCATCGCGGCCGCGAGGAAACCCGACTTCGGCAGGTCGGCGAAGCGGGACTGCAGGGAGCCGAACGCCCAGGACAGGCAGCCGACCACGAGGACGCCTGCGCCAATCGGGTCGACGCGGCCAGCGAGCTTTCCCGGTGCGACCAGCACGACGAGTCCCGCGAGACCCAGAACGATTCCCGCGACGACGGCCACGCGCGGCCGCCGGCCGCCGAGGCGGGGGTGCATCTCCAGGACGAGCATCCAGATGGGGACCATCGCGACGAGGAGCGCGGTCAGACCGGAAGGCACGCGCGTCTCCGCCCACACGACGGCGCCGTTGCCTCCGAGGAGCAGAAATCCGCCCACGAGCGCAGACGCCCGCCAGTTCCGGGCCGTCGGCTTCGGCGCTCCGCGCCATCGCGACCACGCATAGAGGATCGCGCCCGCCACCAGGAATCGCGCGGCGGCCATGAGGTGCGGCGGGATCGTCTCGATCGCGAACCGGATCGCGAGATACGTCGAGCCCCAGATGAGGTAGACCGCGGCGAACGCCGCGATCACTTTCCCCTGGGGCGGGTGCGGGCCCGTCGAGACTTCAGGCACTGGCCGCCTCCTCCTCCACCTCCGCGCGCGCGATCGGGAGCTGCGTCGTCTCCTTCACGCTCTCGAGAACGATCGTCGTCCGCGTCGAGCTGATCGTCGAAATCTTTCCGAGCCGTTCCCGGAGGAGCCGTCCGAGCGCCTCCGTGTCGGCGGCGCGCACCTTGACGAGGAAGCAGTCCTCCCCCGCCACGTGATGCACCTCGAGCACCTCGGGAATCTCGGCGAGCTTCTCGGCCGTCTGGATTCCGCCGGGGCGGTCGTTCGACCGCACGAACGTGTACGCGACCAACCCGAGCCCGACGGCGTGCGGTTCGATGCGGACCGAGTAGCCCTGGATCACTCCTCGCTCCTCCAGCTTCCGGATGCGTTCGAAGACCGCGGAAGGGGCGAGCCCGACCTGCCGGGCGATCTCGGCGTTAGAGACCCGGGCGTTCTTCTGGAGAATCGACAGGATATGAGCGTCAAGTGTGTTGATCATTCTGATTCGAGATATTAGTCAAGACGAATCATCGGTTCAAGATGCCAAGTCGTGACGATCTGTCACATCCATTTCGATGCGCCTGTGTGACCGGCTCCATGGCCTGCAACCCACTTCCGTCGGATTTGGTTGCGGCAGACCGCGGGTTAAGCTGTCCGCCAAACGACAATGACAGCGACGACCGCGCTCGATCGAGCGGGCCGCCGAAGCAACGGCGTACCGAAGCGCGTCGTCGTCGTCGGAGCGGGTCCCGCGGGCTTGACCGCCGCCTACGAGGCCACGCGTCTCGGCATTCCGGCCGTCGTGCTCGAAAAAACCGGCCAGATCGGGGGACTCGCCTCGACCGCCGTCTACAAGGGGTTCCACTTCGACATGGGCGGCCACCGCTTCTTCACGAAGTCGAAGCCGGTCGAGAAGATGTGGCGCGACGTCCTGGGGTCCGACCTGCTCCGCCGGCCGCGGCTCTCCCGCATCTACTACCGCGGGCGTTTCTTCTCGTACCCGTTGCGCGCGTGGAACGCGCTCGCGGGGCTCGGGATCTGGCAGGCGCTCGCGGTCGCCGCGAGCTACATCCGCTGGCAGATTTTTCCCTACCCCCGGGAGGACACGTTCGAGCAGTGGGTCACCAACCGCTTCGGCCGTCGTCTCTTCCGGACCTTCTTTCAGACGTACACCGAGAAGGTCTGGGGCGTGCCGTGCTCCGAGCTGAAGGCGGAGTGGGCCGCGCAGCGCATCAAGGACCTGTCGCTCAAGACCGCAGTCCTCAACATGTTTCTGCGCCGCGGCACCACCATCAAGACGTTGATCGAAGAGTTCGACTATCCCCGCCTGGGGCCCGGGATGATGTGGCAGGCGGTGCGGGACGCGGTCGTGCGCGCGGGAGGGTCGGTGGAGCTCGACCGGGACGTGCTGTCCGTCGAGCACGACGGGAAGCGCGTCTCGCGGGTCGTCGTGGCGCGAAACGGCGGCCGGGAATCGGTCGAGGGAACGGACTTCGTCTCCAGCATGCCGATCACGGAACTCGTTCGCCGGCTCGATCCCCCCGCCCCGCCCGAGGTCCTCGAGGCCGCGCGCGCGCTCACCTACCGCGACTTCGTGACGGTCTGCCTGATCGTGCGCCGCGCCAACCTGTTTCCGGACAACTGGATCTACGTCCACGATCCGGCGGTGAAGGTCGGGCGGATTCAGAACTACGGGAACTGGAGCGAGGCGATGGTGCCGGACCCGGCGAAGACGGGTCTCGGCCTCGAGTATTTCTGCACCGAGGGGGACGCCCTCTGGTGCTCGTCCGACGAGGAGCTCGTCGCGCTCGGCACCCGGGAAGTCGCGGCGATCGGTCTCGCCCGAGCCGACGAGATCCAGGAGGGTTACGTCGTACGGGTACCGAAGGCATATCCGATCTACGACAGCGTGTACCGGCAGCACCTCGATGCGCTGAAGCAATTCCTGGCCGGGTTCGAGAACCTGCAGACGATCGGCCGCAATGGCCTGCACCGGTACGACAACCAGGACCACGCCATGCTGACCGGAATGCTGGCGATCCGGAACGTGGCCTTCGGCGAGGAGAACGACGTCTGGGGGGTGAACGCGGACCCGGACTACCAGGAAGAGATCCGGCTCCAGGTCGCGCTCGAGCGGGTCTTCGCGAAGCTCGACCGTTTCGCCTTCGGCATCGCGGTCGGTACGCTCGCGGCGCTTCTCCTTCCGGCAGCAAGCCTCTTCCTGGTGCTCAAGGGAGGGCACGCCGTGGGCCACAATCTCCGGCTTCTCGGCCAGTACCTGCCGGGCTACGAGGCCAGTCCCCGGGGCGCTCTCCTCGGCCTGCTCTACGGCTTCTTCGGCGGATTCGCGGCCGGCTGGATCTTCGCAATCACCCGCAATGCCGCGGCGCTCTTTTCGCTCGCGGTGATCCGGCGGCGGATCCAGTCCGGTCTCCTGCGGCGCGTTTTCGATTACGTTTAGCACGACCGCTCATGGAAACACCTCCCGACGAAATCGAGCCCGCGCTCGCGGTCCGGATCCTCCGGCTCGAGGCGGTCGTCCAGGGGGTCGCCTGGGGCCTGGTGGCAGGTCTCGCGCTCTTCCTCGCGACGAACGTCCTCGTCTTGAAGGGGGGAAGAGTCGTCGGTCCTCACCTCTCGCTCCTGCGACAGTTCTTCGTCGGTTACGAGGTCACGTTCGTCGGCAGCCTGATCGGTTTCGCGTACGCCTTCGCCTGCGGATTCGTCGCGGGCTATCTCGTCAGCCTCGTCTACAACCGCGTGGCGCGAAGGAAGTCGAATGACTGACCGGCACCACGCGAGCCGCCAGGTCCGCCGCGCGGAGGCCCGTCGGAAGTCGACCGTTTCGCGAGAGTTCCGCTGGGATCGGCTGATCGCTCCGCTCCTCGTGGCCGCGGCGCTCTTCGCGTACCACAACTCCCTGAAGGGGGAGTTCGTGCTGGACGACCGGGGCGCCATCCTCCAGAACGAGACGATCCGGACCCTGTGGCCACCGTGGGCGCCCCTTCGGACGCCGCCGAAGTCGTCGTTGACGGGCCGGCCCATCGTCAACCTGTCGCTCGCCCTCAACTACGCCGTGGGCGGGTTCGACCCCACCACCTATCACCTGTTCAACGTGTTCTTTCACGCCTTGACCGCGCTCGTCCTTTTCGGAGTCATCCGGCGGACGCTCGCCGCTCCGGCGCTCCGAGATCGGTTCGAGGGACGGAGGACCGGTCTCGCCGCGGCGATGGCGCTTCTCTGGGTCGTCCATCCGCTGGCGAGCGAGACGGTCGACTACACCATCCAGCGCACCGAGCTCTTGATGAGCTTCTTCTTCCTCCTCACGTTCTACGGCGCGATCCGCAGCTTCGAGCAGACCGGGAAGGAGAAGGTGTGGCTCGCCCTGGCGATCGGCGCGTTCGCGCTCGGCCTCGGCTGCAAGGAGGTCATCGTGGTCGCCCCGATCGCCCTCCTCCTCTACGACTGGTTGTTCTGGTCGAAGTCGTTGCCGGACGCACTCCGCCGGCACCGGGTTCTCTACCTCGGGCTCGTTGCCGTCCTCGCCGTGGTTCTCGTCGTCGTGGGAACGCGGCTGCGCCACGCGTTCACGGGCCTTTCCCGCCGCATGTCTCCCTGGCACTACGCCCTGACGCAGTTCGGGGTGATCTCGCACTACATCCGGCTGGCCGTCTGGCCGCACCCGCTCGTCGCCGACTACGGCAACTGGCCGGTCGCGAGGTCCGTGACGACCGTGCTTCCGGCGCTTCTCTTCGTGGCCGCGCTCGTGGGCCTGACCGTCTGGGGTCTCGTGCGGCGTAAGCCGCTCGCTTTCCTCGGGGTCTGGTTCTTCGGGATCCTGGCGCCGACGTCGAGCATCCGCCCGCTCTCCGTCGAGATCGCGGCGGAGCGGCGGATGTACCTCCCGCTCATCGCGGTCATCGTTCTCGCGGTCCTCGGAATCGAGGCGCTGCTGCGCTGGGTGGACGCCCCGCGGCCCGCCGGACCGATCACCGTCGGAGCGCTCACCCTCATCCTCGCCGTGGCCACGGTCCGCCGGGCCGACGCCTACCGCACGAATCTTTCGTTCTGGAACGACGTGCTCGCGAAGTGGCCGGACGACGCCCGGGCGCACATCTGGATGGGGAACTACTCCAAGGACAGCGGACGGATGGACGACGCGTTCGCGCACTTTTCGGAATCCGTTCGAATCCAGCCGGACAATTCGAACGCCCACAACGGCCTGGGCGCCGTGCTCGCCCGGCAGGGAAAGACCGCGGACGCGATCCTCCACTACCGCGAGGCGATCCGGCTGGATCCCGAGAATTCGCTGGCGCAGAACAACCTCGGCTCCATACTCGCCCTCCAGGACCAGGTGGACGAGGCGGTCGACCACTTCCGGGAGGCCGTGAGGATCAACCCGGACTACGCGTCGGCGCACGCCAACCTGGCGCGCGTCCTCGTCCGCCAGGGCCTGACGATCGAGGCCATCGAGCACTACGAGACGGCCCTCCGACTCCAGCCCGATTTCCCCGCCGCGCGCAAGGGCCTCGACGACGTCCGGAGAGAGATCTCGCAGTGAACGCCTCCTCCGCGCGGATCCGCCGGGCCTCCTGGATCGGTCTCGCGGTCGGGCTCGCCCTGGCCGTCGCGCTGGTGGCCTGGCAAGGAGCGGACACCGTCGTGGGACTGCTCGCCTCGACCAGCTGGAAGCTCCTGCTCGTCGCGGGCTTCGCGGTTCCCCAGCTTCTCTTCGCCACCACCGCGTGGCGCCTGCTCTTCCGGCCGGAGGACGCACCCCGATTCGGCCTCGCTTTCCTCGCGATGTGGATCGGTGTCTCGATCAACCTGATGCTGCCGGTAGCGAATCTCGGAGGGGACTTCGTGCGCGCGCGGCTCCTGGCGCTCTGGACCGGCCGGCCGCGCGACGTAGTCGCGTCCGTCATCGTCGACAAGACCCTGCTGATTGCGACGCTGCCGCTCCTGGCGCTCATCGGAACGGTCGCTTTCCTCCGGATCGTCCCGGATAGCGGATCGTCCGGGGCGGCGGCCGGCGTCGTCGTCCTTCTCGTCGCGGCCATCGCCCTGCTGGTGGTCGCGCAGCGCGCGGGAGCGATCTCCTTCCTGGCGTCGCGGGCGGTTCGCCTGGCCCGGCGTCCGGGTTGGGAGGCGATCGTCGCGAAGGCGAGCGATCTCGACGGCGCGATCCGGGGGATCTATGCGCGGCCGAAGACGATCTTCGCGGCGGGCGCCCTGCGGCTGCTCGGCCGGCTGACGGCCGCCGGCGAGGTCTGGCTCGCGGCGCGGCTGCTCGGCCATCCCATTTCGATCCTGGACGCACTTCTCCTCCGCAGCTTCGCGATCGTCGCGCGCGCGATCGCGTTCCCCGTCCCCGCCGGGTTGGGGATCCAGGAGGGCAGTTTCGTCGCGCTCGGGGCGCTCCTGGGGATGCCCCCGGGCGTCGCGCTCGCGACCTCGCTCGCATCCCGCGTCCGGGAGATCGTCTCGAGCGTGCCGGGGCTGGTCGCCTGGCAGTATGTGGAAGGCCGCGGGCTCTGGCGCCGGCGAGCCGCGTGAAGGGGGGAACTGCGTGACGATGCCGTCCGGAAACGGCTCCCGGGTGCTGATGATCGGGCTCGACTCCGCGGACCTCGACTACATAGAGCCGCGCCTCTCCGCATTTCCCAACCTGCAACGGCTGTTCACCGCGGGGCTCGTGCGCCGACTCGCGACACCGGCCGACGTGATGAGCGCCTCTGTCTGGCCGACCTTCTATACGGGCAGTCTTCCGGGAGAGCACGGACACTACTTTCCAATCCAGTGGGACCCGGCGCGAATGGAGCTGCGGCACGTCGGCCGCGACTGGCTGGAC
>JBKPMI010000099.1:0-1985 GCA_046732075.1 Acidobacteriota bacterium
GGCGTGGAGACCGCCGAGCAACTCGCATTCCTGCGCGACGAGGGTTGCGACGAAGTGCAAGGGTATTTCGTCAGCAAACCGTTGGAGGCTCCGGAATTCCGGGCGCTTCTGGAAGGGTCCTCGACTCTCCCACCGAGCGCAACGAAGAGTTCCTCCGCGGGATCAGCATGAATATTCAGCCCTCCGCCCATCCGAGGGCGAGCCTCGAAGACGCGGTCCGATGGTTTGGTGGGCCGTCTGGGACTCGAACCCAGGACCACTGGCTTAAAAGGCCAATGCTCTGACCAACTGAGCTAACGGCCCGAGACGTCGAAGTATACGGGCGCGAAGCGCTTACCGCGCGGGCAACGCCTTCACGAATCCCGCGTCGTCGCGCCAAATGGTTTCCTCGCGGCGCGGCCCGGTCGAGATCAGCACGGCGGGCGCGCCGCAGCGCTCCTCCAAGAACCGCACGTACGTCTTCGCGGCGGAGGGCAGGTCGTCGAACCGCGTCACCGCGGTCGTCTTCTCGCGCCACCCGGGCAGGGTCTCGTACCGCGGCTTCACGCGCGCGACGTCCTCCGTCAGCGCGGGCACGTCCGCGATCTCGCGTCCGTCCAGCTCGTACGCCACGCACACCGGAATCTCCGCGAGGTCGTCCAGCACGTCGAGCTTCGTGATCGCGACGGCGGCGGCGCCGGAGAGCTCGACCGCCGTCCGCGCGACGACGGCGTCGAACCAGCCGGTCCGGCGGGGCCGCCCGGTCGACGTCCCGTACTCGTTCCCGCGGGCGCGCAGGAACTCGCCGGTCTCGTCGAAGAGCTCGACGGGAAACGGTCCCTCGCCCACGCGCGTCGAATATGCCTTCAGCACCACGAGCGACGAATCGAGCGCGCGGGGCGGGATGTGGAGTCCGCCGGCGACGCCGGCCGAGGAACAGCACGACGACGTCACGTAGGGAAACGTCCCGGCGGAGAGGTCGAGCATCGCGCCGTGCGCTCCTTCGGCGAGAAGCGTTCCGCCCCTGCGGATGTGGTCGCGCAGGTACCGCCCGGTGTCCGCGACGTACGACCGCAGCTTCTCGCCGCTTGAAACAAGCGCGGCGAGGACCCGGTCCGGCCCGGGAATGTCCGCGACGCCGAGTGAAGTGAGGAGCTTCCCGGTCTCGGCGAAAGCGCCGTCGATCCGTCGCGCCAGGATGTCGGGCCGCGACAGGTCCGCAACGCGCACGGCCTTGCGGGAGGCGAGGGCCTCGTACGCCGGGCCGATCCCGCGCAGCGTCGTGCCGAGCTTGCCGGCGCCCGCGGCCTTCTCCCGGCCGGCGTCCAGCAGCCGGTGCCAGGGCAGGATCACGGTCGCCCGGTCGGAGAGAAGGAGGTTCCCGGCGACGCGGACTCCCGCTTCCTCGACCGACGCGATCTCCGAGATGAGAGCGTCCGGGTCCACCACGACGCCCGGACCGATGACCGACGTCGTCCCGCGCAGCACTCCCGCAGGAAGCAGGTGGAGCGCGAAGTGCCGGTCGCCGAACTTGACGGTGTGACCGGCGTTGTGGCCCCCGTGGTACCGGGCCACGACCTGGAATCGGTCGGCGAGGAGGTCGACGACCTTCCCCTTGCCCTCGTCCCCGTACTGGCCGCCGAGGACTGCTGCGACTTTCACGAGGGGAAAGGTATCAGCTGAGTGCTGATAGCTTCATGCCGTGAAACGCCTCCTCCTTTCGGGCGGCGGAATGACGCTCGACGACCTGGACGCCGTCGCGGAGCGGCAGGTCCGGGTGGAGCTCTCGCCGGCGGCCCGCCGGGCGATGACCGCCTCCCGCCGGACGGTCGAGCGGGCGGTGGCGAAAGGGGAGCGGATCTACGGGATCACGACGGGGTTCGGCCGCTTCGCGGAAGTCGCGATCCCGCCGGACCAGCTGACCGAGCTCCAGCGCAACCTGGTGCGCAGTCATGCGGCGGGGGTCGGGGACCTGCTGCCCGACGGCGTCGTGCGCGCGATGATGG
>JBKPMI010000100.1:0-4666 GCA_046732075.1 Acidobacteriota bacterium
CCGAGATCTACACCTAGGCAAGGTCGTCGGCAGCGTCAGATGTGTATAAGAGACAGGACGAGGTGCTGCGCGTGCTCGACTCGATCCAGCTCACCGCGAAGCACAAGGTCGCGACGCCGGTGAACTGGAAGCACGGCGAAGACGTGATCATCGTGCCGGCGGTCTCGGACGATGAGGCGAAGCAGAAGTTCCCCAACGGCTGGAGGTCGCCCAAGCCGTACATCCGGATCGTTCCGCAGCCCCAGTAGGCGTCACTCCGGCGATCGCCGGGCGATGAGCGCGACGCGGTCGCTCCGCATACCCGCGGAGGCCGCGTCGAGCTCGAGCGCCAGGCGGAGGAAGGGCCAGAGGACCGCGAGCGCCCCTTTCTTCCAGCGGGGCAATCGCGGCAGGCTGCCGAAGTCGAGCAGCGGGTGGCCCGGCGATCGCGTGAGAGCCGTGTACGCCGACCGGAGGGCGCGGACGGAAAGGCCCGGCTCTCCCGGCGCGTAATCGGGCTCGGCCGCGACCTCCAGGCCCGCGCTCCGAACGAGGTCGACGAGCTGGTTCCGCTCGTAGCCCGGCCGCACGTGATGGAGGTAGTGGTCCTTCTCGGAGCACTCGTTCCCGTGGCCCGCCGGCGTCATCACGAAGAGGAGACCGTCGGCCGCGAGTTTGCCGCGGAGGGTCTCGAGGAGTCTACGGTCCTCCTGGACGTGCTCGAGAACGCTGATCAACAGGACGAACGAGAAGCCGTCCTCACTCTGAAATCTGGAGTCATCGAGCACGGTGACGTTCGCGAAGCCCCCGCGGCGCACGATTGTCCGGCATTTCTCCGCAACCGCTTCATCGGCGTCGTAGAGAAAAACCCGTGAGTTCGGGTCGCGCCGAGCCAGTTCGAAACCGAAGGCCCCGTAGGCGCAGCCGTAGTCCAGGATCTTCGCCGGACGAATCCCCTGCCGCCGCAGGTACGGAAGCCCGAAGTACTTGAAGCGTGTGTAACGGGTGACGGTCGGCGCCGAGAGCGACCCGTAGAGCCGGATGACCGCGCGCTCGAGAAGCCCGAACGCCGGAACGAAGCGCAGCTCGGAGCCGAACATCGCGCGTCAGGGTTTTGGTCGGGACGCCGGGATTCGAACCCGGGACCCCCTGAACCCCATTCAGGTACGCTACCAGACTGCGCCACGTCCCGACCGGAGCGCGGCATTTGAGCAGGAGGGCGCGGCGCTGTCAAACGCGCGCGTCCGATTTCAGCGCTTTCCGGACTTCTCCAGCAGTCGCACGAGCTCCTTCAGCTCGCGGATCACGGCCTTGCGCTCGGGGAACGAAGTCGGGACTTCGCGGGCGGGCGGCGGAGGCGCGGGCGCCGCGGCGACGGGCTTGGGCTGCGGCGGAGTCGCCGGAACGGCGCGCGGCGGAAGGGCGGGGGCCGGTGCGGGCCGCGCGGCAACCGGGGGAACCGGCGTGATCAGCTCGTCCTCGAGCTTCCGCCGGGAAGGGGCGGCCGGCGGCGCCTGGCCTCCGTTGTCGAACCGGCCCTCCTGGATCTCGGCTTCCAGCCGCTTCTTCGCTCCGGCGACCGTGAATCCCTCGTCGTACAGGAGCTGCCGGATCCGCGCGATGATCTGCACGTCGCGCGCGGTGTAGAGGCGAGACGTCGATCCCTTTTCCCTCCCCTCGGAGAGCGCGGCGAACTCGGTCTCCCAGTACCGCAGCACGTACGGCGCGACCTCGGCCATCCGGCAGGCGTCCGCAGGCTTGTAGAGCGGAGCTTCGGTCTTCGCCACTGTCTCTACTTTACCGCTCTCTTCGCCTTTTTTGTTTTCGAGTTTCGACCGCTGCTCTTTCGGGTCGACCGGCCGCGCACCGAGACGCGGATCGGCGTCCCGGTGAAGTCCGCGGCCTTCCGGATGATGTTCTCGATCCGCCGGCTCTCCGAGAAGTGCAGCTCCTCCTCCCGGTTGCAGACCAGCGTGAAGGTCGGCGGATGGATCGCGGTCTGAGCGACGTAGTAGACGCGGAGCCGCAGTCCCCGGACCGTCTGGGGCGGTGAGTCCCGGAGGGCCCGTCCCAGAACCCGGTTCAGCTCGCCCGTGGATATCCGCCGGAGCCGGTTGTCCGCCGCCCTTTCCGCCGCCTGCAGGACCTGGCTGACCCCCCGCTTCGTGAGGGCCGACGCCCGGAGCATTTCCGCGTAACCCGCGAACGGAAGCCGGTCCCGCACCGCGGCCTCGAACCGCTTCGACGCCTCGGGACCCTCCTCCGCCGCCAGGTCCCACTTGTTCGCCACCAGCACGATCCCCTTCCCCTCCTCGTGCGCGTAGGACGCGACCGCGGCGTCCTGCGCGGTCGGGCCCTCCGAGGCGTCGAGGACGAGCACCGCCACGTCGCAATCCGCGATCCGCTTGCGCGCCTGGACGACCGAGAGGACCTCCGGCCCCCGCTCCGTCTTGGCCTTGCGCCGGATGCCGGCGGTATCCACGAGGCGGAAGACGCGGCCGTTGCGCGCGAACGACACGTCGGTGGCGTCGCGGGTGGTCCCCGCGACCTCCGACACGATCGCCCGCTCCTCGCCCAGGAGGGCGTTGACGAGGGACGACTTCCCGACGTTGGGCCGCCCGACGACGGCGAGCGCGATCTCGCGGACGGTCTCTTCCGCCCTGTCCCGTGTCCCCTGTCCCGTGTCCCGGCTCTCGTCGTCATCCGGCACCCGAACCGCGATCGCGTCGAGGAGCTCGTCGACGCCGATGCCGTGCTCGGCGGAGACGCCGAAGACCTCGGCGAACCCGAGCTCCCAGGCTTCCTGCTCGCCTTCACTTCCCTCCCGGCGGTCCACCTTGTTCGCGACGACGACCGTCTCGACCCCCGCCTCGCGCGCGGCCCGCGCCGCCTCGCGGTCGCCGGGCAGGATGCCGGCGGACGCGTCGGTCACGAGGAGGATGAGGTCCGCCTGGCCGATCGCCTGGAGCGCCTTGTCGCGGATCGCCTTCGGGATTTCCTCCCTTCCCTCGGGATCGAATCCTCCGGTGTCGAGAAGCCGGTACGTGCGTCCGTCGGAAAGCGGCGCCTCCGCCTCCAGGACGTCCCGCGTCATGCCGGGGCGGTCGTGGACGAGCGAGCGGCGCCGTCGGAGAAGTCGGTTGAAGAGAGCCGATTTGCCGACGTTCGGTCGTCCGGCAATGACGACCCGGAACGCGCTCACGCCTTTTTCCGCGGAACGCCTCCCTCGAGCGTCAGGGAAAACCGGGGATGCTGGAACGGGTGGACGTCCGGAAAGCGCGTGAAGATCCAGCCGGCGAAAATCTCGTTCCCCTTTTCGACAACCGCGATCCGGGCGGCCGGGTTCTCCTCTCCGATACCGCTGGAGGTGATCTCCTCGGCGGTCATGGAGAAGGACGGAAGGTAGGCGTCCGCCCGGACCTCGAGGTCCGAGCCGGGCAGCGGCGTCTTCCCGCCGATTGCAACCTCGACGGTGCCCGACTTGCCCCCCTGCGAGTCCTTCCAACCGAGCCGGATCCCGGAGAACGCCGCCGTCACTTCCGGCGGCACGACGAGATTGTTCGGTACCTTCTCGCCCCCCTGCTTGCTGGCTTCGGCGGGGGCGGGCTCGTGAGACACCGCCATCCGGATGTTCGGGTCGGGTCGGCCGCGCTCGCGACAGCCGGCGGCCCCCGTGACTACGATGAGAACGAGCGTCGGGATGCGCGCTCTCATCGCCTTGCCCCGCGCCGGCGCGGCTCCGCGACCGTCCGGTGCCGCGGCCGGGCTTCGACCCGGCCGTCGGTCTGGCCCGGAAGCCGGAAGTCGAGGCGCCGCCGGACCTCATCGATTCCCTTCAATTGAACGCGGATCGCGTCCCCGAGCCGGTGGATCCGGCCGCTCGAACGTCCCCGGAGCCGATGCTGTTTCTGTTCGTACACGTAGAAGTCCTCCCCCAGGCTCGATACCGGAACGAGCCCCTCGACGAAAAAATCCCGCAGCGTCACGAAGAGTCCGAAAGCGGTCACGCCGGTAACGAAGGCGTCGAAGTCCCGGCCGACCTTGTCCTTCATGAAGACTATCTTCTTCCACAGGAGGCTCTCACGCTCCGCCGCCTCGGCCCGCCGCTCCCGCTCCGAAGAGTGGGCGGCGATCTCGCCGAACCTCTCGTCGACGGCCTCGAAGTCTTTCGCCGCGACGGGCCGTCCCTTCTCGAGCAGGGCGGAGAGCTGGCGGTGGACGACCAGGTCCGGATAGCGCCGGATCGGCGAAGTGAAATGGCAGTAATACGGGGCCGCGAGGGCGTAGTGCCCCCGGCACTCCGGGCTGTACACCGCCTTGCGCTGCGCGCGCAGCAGGAGATCGGAAAGGAGCCGCTCCTCGGGCTTGCCCTCGATCTCCTTGAGGACCTTTTGAAACGCGGACGGCGGAATCTCCTCCAAGTCGCCCTTCAAGTCGTAGCCGAAGCTGTGGAGCACCTCGCGCAGGTCGGTCAGGCGATCGGGGTCCGGGCGGTCGTGAACGCGGTAGATCGCG
This sequence comes from Acidobacteriota bacterium, assembly GCA_046732075.1. Classification (GTDB taxonomy): domain Bacteria; phylum Acidobacteriota; class Thermoanaerobaculia; order UBA5066; family Gp7-AA6; genus Gp7-AA6. The sequence goes on from JBKPMI010000100.1 coordinate 4,495, forward strand.
GGTTGCTTCGCAAAGAGGAGCCGCTTTGCGACTGCTTCGTTCGCGGCCAGCATGAATTCTTCGATCAGCCGGTGCGCGACGTTGCGGGACTCCGGCACGATGCCGACGACCAGGCCCTCGTCGTCCAGGACGACGTCCGCGTCGGGAAGGTCGAAGTCGATCGATCCGCGCG
>JBKPMI010000101.1:0-1919 GCA_046732075.1 Acidobacteriota bacterium
CTCGCGCGCATCAAGACGTACCGCCGCGCGCTCGAAATTCAGTCGGAGAAGTCCTGATGGAAGACACAGCGAAGAACGAGACGCCCCACAAGCGGGCCACGAAGGTCGGCAAAGTGGTGTCCGACTCGATGAACAAGTCGGTCGTGGTCGAGGTGGGCCGCCGCGTCGAGCACGGCCGGTACAAGCGCACGATCCGGCGCACCAGCCGGTTCATGGCGCACGACGAGAAGAACACAGCGAAGGTAGGCGACCGCGTCCGCATCGAAGAGACGCGTCCGATGTCCAAGCGGAAGCGGTGGATTCTGAAAGAAGTGCTCGTCAAGGCGGAGGCGTAGGAACGTCATGATCCAGATGGGCACGATCCTCGAGGTGGCGGACAACTCCGGCGCGCGGAAGATCGCGTGTATCCGGCTGCGGGGGGGCTCCGCGGGCCGGTACGCCGGCCTGGGGGACGTCATCACCGCGTCGGTCAAGGAGGCCGCGCCGGACTCGCCGTTCGTCGAGAAGCACGGCAAGCGCGTGGTCAAGGCCGTGATCGTGCGGACCCGCCGCAATCACCGGCGCCGGGACGGCTCCTACATCCGGTTCGACGACAACGCGGCCGTGCTCATTTCCCCGGAAGGGGAGCCGGTCGGCACGCGCGTCTTCGGACCGGTCGCGCGCGAGCTCCGGGAGAAGAAGTTCATGAAGATCATTTCGCTCGCGCCGGAGGTCCTCTGATGTCCGTGCGCAAGCCCCGGTTGAAGAGAAACGACGTCGTGGTCGTGGTGACCGGGCGCGACCGCGGCCGTCAGGGGAAGGTCCTGAAGGTCCTCCCGGCGGCCGGGCGGGTGATCGTCGAGCGCGTCAACATGATCAAGCGGCACGTGCGCCCGAATCCCTCGAAGAACATCGCGGGCGGGATCTCGGAAAAGGAAGCGCCGATCCAGATTTCCAACGTGATGCTCGTCGATCCGGACCGCAATACCCGGACCCGGATTGGCCGCCGCCGCGACGCCGACGGAACCCCGGAGCGGTACGCGAAAAAGAGCGGCGCGGCCCTGACCTAGACGAAATACGGAAAACGAGAAACGGGAAACGAGAGAAATGGCAACACCCCGGCTGAAGGAACATTACGAGAAGCAGGTCGTCTCCGAGCTCGCCAAGGAGCTGGACGAGAACAATCTGATGGCGCTTCCGCGCCTGGAGAAGATCGTTCTCAACATGGGGCTCGGAGAGGCCGTCGCCAACCCGAAGATCCTGGAGGGCGCGGTCGAAGAGCTCTCGGCGATCGCCGGCCAGCGGGCCGTGGTCACGAAGGCGAAGAAGTCGATCGCCACGTACAAGCTGCGCGCGGGAATGCCGATCGGCGTCCGCGTCACGCTGCGCGGCGCCCGCATGTACGAGTTCCTGGACCGGCTCATCTCGATCGCGCTCCCGCGGGTGCGCGACTTTCGCGGCGTGTCGCCGAAGGCCTTCGACGGACGGGGCAACTACACCCTGGGTGTGCGGGACCACTTCATCTTTCCGGAGATCGACTACTCGAGGACGGACAAGTCGAAGGGGTTGAACGTGACGATCGTGACCACCGCGGGCGCCGACGACCGGGCGCTCGCTCTTCTCAAGCGGCTGGGGATGCCGTTCGCATCCAAGAAGGAGTCCTGAGTCGAGGGACTCGGACGAACAGAGGACACATGGCAAGAAGGGCAATGAGGATCAAGGCGGCGCGGAAGCCGAAGTTCATGACCCGGACGGTCCGGCGCTGCCGCGTGTGCGGACGGGCGCGGAGCGTCCTCCGGAAGTTCGGCCTCTGCCGGATCTGCTTCCGCAGCAACGCGAACTCCGGTTACGTGCCGGGCGTCGTGAAGGCGTCGTGGTGAGCCGATGAGCGATCCGCTTTCCGATCTCCTGAACCGGCTCCGCAACGGCATGCGCGCGGG
>JBKPMI010000102.1:0-4734 GCA_046732075.1 Acidobacteriota bacterium
CTTCCAACCCGCTCTCCACGCAGGACGCCGCAGCGGCTTCGCTAGTCGCGGACTACGGGATCGCGGTCTACGCCATCAAGGGCGAGGACCACTCGACCTATTACGACCACATCCGGGCGGCGCTCGCGCACCGGCCGAACCTCACGATGGACGACGGCGCGGACCTCGTCTCTTCCTTGCTGTTCCTCGCACTCGGCAAGGACTCCGACGTCGACCCGGTGATCCGGCAGTGGGCGGCGGGCCTGTCGCCGGCCGACCGTGCCGCGCTCCTCTCCGGGATCCTGGGCGGGACCGAAGAGACGACGACCGGCGTGATCCGGCTTCGGGCGATGGAGAAGTCGGGGGTGCTGAAGTTCCCGGTCGTCGCGGTCAACGAGGCGAAGACCAAGCACCTGTTCGACAACCGCTACGGCACCGGCCAGTCCACTCTCGACGGCATCATCCGCGCGACGAACCTGCTGGTGGCGGGTTTGAACGTCGTGGTCGCGGGGTACGGCTGGTGCGGCCGGGGGGTCGCGATGCGCGCCCGCGGACTCGGCGGACAGGTCATCGTGACCGAGATCGATCCGACCAAGGCGATCGAGGCGGCGCTCGACGGATTCCGCGTGATGCCGATGGAAGAGGCGGCGCGCCTGGGCGACATCTTCGTAACGGTCACCGGGAACAAGTCGGTCCTGCGCGGAGAGCACTTCCGCGTGATGCGGAACGGCGCGGTCATCTGCAACTCCGGCCACTTCAACGTCGAGATCGACATCCCCGCCCTGGAGGCGCTGTCGAAGTCGCGGCGTCGTACGCGCGAGTTCGTGGACGAGTTCACGCTCGCCGATGGCCGGCGGATCCACCTGCTTGCCGACGGACGCCTGATCAACCTGGCCGCGGCGGAGGGACACCCCGCGTCGGTCATGGACATGTCGTTCGCGAACCAGGCCCTCGCCGCCGAGTTCATGGTCAAGAACCACGGTGCCCTCGAGAAGAAGGTCTACACGGTGCCGGAAGAGATCGACCGCGAGATCGCACGGCTGAAGCTCGCCTCCATGGGAATGTCGGTCGACGTCCCCACGCCCGAGCAGGAGCGCTACATGACGTCCTGGGAGGAAGGCACCTAACCCCATCCCCGCGAGGGAGGCGGTGGAGTCCGCCGAAACCGCCGCTTCGAGCGGCCAATGACTCCTGTGAACCCGTCGCAGGAGGTCTGGTAATGGCGCGATTCTTCTGGATCTGTTTCGCGGGTGGCATAGGGACCGGAGCCCGCTACCTCCTTTCGGGGTGGGTCCAGCGGAAGCTGGGGCCGGCCTTCCCGCTGGGGACGCTGGCGGTCAACGTGCTCGGCTGTCTTCTCCTCGGCGCCGTGATGCAGATTTCGCTCTCCACCCGGCTTCTCCCGGCGGACGCGCGCGTCGTGGTCGCGATCGGACTCCTCGGCGGCTTCACCACGTACTCCTCGTTCAACTACGAGACCCTCGCCCTTTTCCGGGAAGGGGCCTGGGCGCTCGGCGTGGGCAACGTCCTCGTCACCGTCTTCGCGTGCCTGGTGGCCGGCTTTCTCGGCCTGGCCGGCGCGCGCTGGCTGGTCGGCAACTAGAAATCGGAGGCGACATGCGAATCCTCGACGGCGAACAGGTCCTGGTCCGGATCTTCGTGGGGGAGTCGGACCGCTGGCGGCACCAGCCCCTGTCCTCGGCCCTCCTCGAGCGGCTCCGCCGCGAGGGTTTCGCGGGCGCCACGGTCTACCAGGGCGTGGCGGGATTCGGGGCGCGCAGCGTGCTCCACAGCGCCCACCTGCTGCGGCTCTCGGAGGACCTCCCGGTCGTCATCGAGATCGTGGATACGGAGGAGCACGTCGACCGGCTGGTCCCCATCCTGGACGAGATGGTTACCGAGGGGCTCGTGACGATCGAGAAGGTCCGCGTTCTGAAGTACGCGCCGGGGAATCGTCCGATCGTCGAGAAGTCGCCGTAGTCGGAGAGGCCCCCGCTTCTACGTCCGCAGCCGGACGAGAAGGAAGCTCGCGGCGGTCGTGAACAGGACGTGCGGAGACCACGCCGCCAGCAGGGGAGGGAGCGCCCCGACCTCTCCCAGCTTGGTGAAGAGCGCGGTCGAGATCAGAAAAACCATCCCGATCGCGAGCCCGACGCCGATCCCGGCGAGCGCCCCGCGCTTGCCGATGCGGAAGGCGAACGGCAGCGCGAGCAGCGCCATCACCGGCAGGAAGAGCGGCTTTGCGAGCTTCGACTGGAGGGCGGTTTCCAGAGACGCCGTCGGGTAGCCGCTCCGCTTGAGCCTCCGAGCGTAGCGCTGGAGCTCTCGAAACCGCATCTCCTCGGGTGTCCGCCGCTCCGCGGAGTACGCCGTCGGAGGGTCTCCGGCGGTCCGCTCCTCCAGGAACGTCTGGAAGGAGACGGTCTCTCCCTCCTTCAGTTCCCGCGTCCAGCCCTGCCGGAGGATCCACGTCCGGGTTGCCGCGTCCCACGTTGCCTCGCGGGCGGCGGTCCGCCGCGCGAGCTCGAATCCCGCGTCGAACTGGTAGATCGAGGGGGAGAGGAGCGCGGTGGTCGTCCCCGGCGACTCCTCGCGGTGCCAGATCCGGCCGTCCCGGGCGTAGTACCAGTTGCGCTCTGCCGGCGTCCGCAGGTTCCAGTCCGCAGGGTGACCGAAGATCCGGTTGCGATAGCGGATCTCCTTCTGCTTTGCGATCGGCAGCGAGTACTCCCCGAGCGCGAACGAGAACACCGCGCCGACCGCGGCCGCGATCAGGATGGGCGCTCCGAGGCGGTGGAGCGAGACACCGCTCGCCTTGAACGCCGTGTCCTCGTTGTTCTTCGAGAAGATCCCGAGACAGACGAGCGCGGCCACGAGGATCGCGAACGGCGCGAGCTCGACCGCGATCGAGAGCAGGAAGGTCTCGTAGTAGCCGGCGACGACCGACCCGGGAGGACGGTTGCGCAAGACCTCGTCGACCTTGTCGGAGTAGTCCACGATGGTCGAAAGGATGAGCACGGACCCGAACACGAGAGCGAGCGTCGTGAAGAACCGGCCGAGGACGTAACGGTCGATCAGGGCAGGGAACCGCATCAAACCCGCAAACCAAGCGGGGCGGGACGCCTCGACTGCGCCCGGCTCCCGTTTCGACCGGCGGAGGAACGTCAGCCTCCAGCGGCCGCGCTCGCGGCCGGCGCGGCGGCTCGCCACGAGGCCGATCGCGAGGAGGACCAGGTTCGGCAGCCACATCGCGAGCGGGGCGCTCATCCGGCCCTCCTGGGCCCACGTCTCGCCGTTGGAAATGAGCACGTAGTAGAGGACGAGGATCGCGAGCGACAGCGCGAAACCGCTGCCCTTGCCGCCGCGCCGCGAGCTCTCGGCGAGCGGTATTCCGACGACCGCGAACGCGAAGCACGCGAAGGGGATGGAGAACTTCTTGTGGATCTCGACGAGCGCGAGGCGCCGCCGCTGGGGGGAAATGTTCTTCATCTGTCTCGCGGTCGCGAGGAGCTCCGTCAGGGACTGCGCGCGAAGCCCCTTCTCGTAGGTGATCCGGGACTGCGCCGTCATCTCGATGTCCTCGGAGAACAGGATCCGCTGGAACTGGTTCCGGTTGCTGCGGTAGCGGGATGGGTTCGCCGGATCCACGTCGTGGACCACCGAGGAGAAGAGGTCCAGCCAGAGCTTGTCCCCCTCGAGCGCGAGCGAGCCGCGGCGCGCGACGATCACCCGGTCACTGCGCTCGTCGTTGTCGCCGAGCTTCAGGAAGACCCCCTCGAACGACTTCCCGTCGGCCCCGACCCGGTCGAAGAAGAGCGTGACGCCGGGACGCGGCTCCCGGAAGGTCCGCGGCTGGACCAGGTTCACTACCGAGGTCGCCGCCACGCGCGCCATGGAGCGCGTCAACTCCTCGTTGGCCCGCGGCAGGACGAAGTTGTAGAAGAGGAACACCCCCACGGAGAGAACCACCGCGAGGCCGAGCGCCGGCCGGTAGAGGGAACCGGGACCGACGCCGCACGCTCGGAGGGCCACGAGCTCGGAATCGCCGGACAGGCGGCCGATCCCGATCAGGACCCCCAGGAGGAACGCCATGGGGATCGTGAGGACGATCATCCAGGGGATCGAGAGGAGGACCAGCCAGGAGACCTCGGAGAACGTCGCGCTGCGCCGCACGAAGAAGTCCGTCATGAGGAAGACCGTGCGGACCAGCAGGATGAAGGTGTAGCCCGCGAACCCCAGGAGAAACGGCGGCGTGATCTCCCGGACGACGGACCTCGAGATCAGGCGCACGGTGCAAGCCTCGGTGCGGACGGGCGGGGAGTCAAGGAGGGGCCGGATCGGGCGGTGAGCCCCCTGGACTACAACGTCCGATAAGATAGATTATGTAAAATCACGGATCGGGATGGAAGCCCTGCTGGTGCGCAGTCGGGATGTTGGAGTCGCCTGCAACGGCGGGTCCGCGCCTGCCCTACCCGAACTGGTCGGACTGCGGATCCCAGAACGTTCCCCCGAGCCCGATCCCCGCAAAGATGCGGCGCATCTCGTCGGGCTGCGGCCGGCGGGCTTCCGGCGTCAGCCGCTTGTCGTACCACGCCACGGCGAGGCGCCAGAGCTGATCGAGCGACAGGATCGGTCGCACCGGAACGTCGTTGCCCCGGCACCACTCCCTTACCCGTTCCTCCGACCGGAAGAAGAGCATGGTGCTTCAGGTGTAGACGAGGTCCGCCCACCACTTCGCGGCCGGCACGACAAAGT
>JBKPMI010000103.1:0-3557 GCA_046732075.1 Acidobacteriota bacterium
AATGGCCGGACTGGGACGGCTCGTTCAGGAGGAACTCGAACCGGCCGCCCTCGGAGCCATCCGGCTTCAGAGCCGTCAGCCGCACGCGGGTGGGCAGCTCTCCCATCGCGAAGAATCCGATGTTGGTGCGGAACCGCAGATTCTGCTGGGCGCCCGGGAGAACGAGCGGGCTTCCCATCGTCACGCTCTCGCCGTTGGAGTAGACGAAGAGCTGCATTCCCGCGGTCCCTTCCGCGCCCCGGTCGTCGTAGATCCGGCCACCGATCAGGAGCGGCGCGGTGGTCGAGTCTCCGGCGTTGCGGTAGGAGATGCGGAGCAGTCCGAGAGTGGAGATTTCGTTCAGGTCGATTCCGGCGGGCGCGTAGCGCGCGAGCACCGAGCCGACGACGTCGTCCAGGATGACGGACTTTCCGGCGGGCACGGTGACCGGAGCGAGCACGCGCTGCTCCACCCGGTTCGCGTCGGTGAACCGATATTCGAACGTGAGGTCGCGCGGCAGCGTGCTGCTGCTGTAGAGCGTGAGGTCGGTTTTCCAGTGCGCGCCGTTGGTCAGGATGCGGCCCACGCCCGGAATGAAGTAATCGACGAGGGCGTCGGCGGCCGCGGCGATCCGCGGCGTGTCATCCGACACCTGGACCAGGTCGTTGTTGCGGCGATCGAGCGCCGAGGCCGCGGCGATCAGGCCGACGCCCGAGGTGACCGGCGACGCCTTGAGGACGTAGCGCTTGCTGGGATCCGTCAGGCCGAGACCGCCCGCGCCCGACTGAACGAGAGCCTGCTGGAAGGCTCCGATCGGGAACTGGCGGGTCATGACCGAGGCGCCGGTCTCGTCGAGGATCGGGATTTGGACGCCGTCGTCACCGAACGCGGAGAGCTGGAAGAAGCCGCTCGTTCCGGTGGCGTTGAACAGAGACACGTTGAACCGATAGCTCGGATCGTCGCGGAGGCCGACCAGGGTCTGATCGCCCGCGCCCGCCGCGGACTGCGTCGTGGTTCCGTAGGGGCCGACCCGGAACGTCGGCAGGGAGGACCCGAAAGCCTTGCCCTGTTGCGTGTAGTAGACGGTGGCAGTCGCGATGGGATCGGCGTTGCCCCCCTCGTACTTGAGGATGAGAATCCCGCGCCCGTCCTTCCCGAGCCGGCTCTTGATGACGTCGGTGGCCGACCAGGACTGGCCCGCGGCCAGCGGAACGCTGTTCACGGAGTTGAACGGAATCGTGGAGAGGTCCGACGGCAACGCCGTCCCGAACGGCTCGTAGTCGAGCGTCAGGGTCATCGGCGCCGTGCCCGGGTTGGCGATCGAGATGTCCGTGGCCCAAGTGCCGTCGGTGGCCGGAGGAACCGGATCGATGTGTCCCGCGCCCGGAATCATCAGAGCCTGGAAGGAGGGCGGCGCGACGTTCAGGCGGATCTGGGTCGAGGTGACGCCGGTCGTGGTCGTCCCGCCTCCGGTGACCGTGAAGTTGATGGTCTTGGCGCCGGGACCCGTGAACGCGAACTGGGCCGTCCGTCCGTTGAAGGGCCCGGCCGGATTGGTGGTGGCCGACGGCACCCACGAGAACGTCGCGGCAGCGTCCGGTTCCGAAGCCGTAAACGTGAGGGTCCGCCCGGCCTCGGCCTCCCAGTTGCCGTTGAACTGGTTCTGGGTGGCGCCCTGGATCGTGTAGCCGGCGGAGGGCGGCGGCGGTCCGCCGCGCGCAATGGAGATGGAGCGGTTCGCCGAGCCCGACGCGCTCCCGCTCGTGACCTGGACGGTCACGGTGTAGGAGTTCGCCGCGGAGTACGTGTGGGAGTTCGTCGCGGGTCCGCTGCTGAACCCGCCGAACGGGTTGTCCCCCCAGTTCCACGAGTACGCGTAGCTGCCGTTGCCGCCGGTGGCGGTGGCGCTGCACGAGACGGCGGTGCCGGCGGTACCCGAGGCCGGGCAGTTGAGCGTCACGGTCACGCTCCCGGGCGGCGGCGGGGGCGGCGGAGGAGGCGGCGGCGGCGGAGTCGTGCCCGTGATGGTGACGTTCGCGGTGGCACACGACTGCGGAGAGACGTTCGTCACGCAGGCGATCGCCAGGAACGAGCCGGGGCTCGTGTACGAGTGGGAGTTCGTGGCGCCGCCCGGCGTGAGCTGCGCGGCGAACGGATTGTCGCCGAAGTTCCAGCCGTAGACGGAGCTCGCATTGCCGCCGGTCGCGGTGAACTGGATCGGCGTGCCGGTGTTGGCCGTGTCCGGGTTCGCCGTCAGCGACAGGATGATCTGGTCGATGACCGAGAGCGGCTTCGTCACGACGATCGGCGACTGCACCGCGCCGGAAACCGTGTAGTTGTAGCGGAGGTGAACGAAGTAGCTGCCGGCCGTTCCGGGCACGGTCTGGGTCGCGGTTCCGTTTGCGGAAAGGAAGCCCGCGCCGAGCGTTCCGGAGAACGTGGCCGGAGGCGTGGACGAGTTCGTGATCGCGGCATCGACCGACGTCAGGCTCGCCGCCGGGGCGATCTGCATCTGGTTGGTCAGGGTGACCGAGCCGTTCTTGACGACGGTCGCGGGCGAAACCGAGAACGACGGCACCAGGTCGACCTGGCTCAGGTTCCCGGTCACGTCGGGGCTCACGTATCCGCCCCGGTAGGTGACGCGCATCCGGAATCCCGTCGCGGCCGTGGGAACGGTGATGACGGGATTGGTCGTCGAGATGTCCGCGCCGGTCAGCGGCCCGGACGGAGTGCTGAATGTCCAGAAGAAGCTCGCGTCGGCGAGGTTACCCTGCGAGGCGCCCGCGTCCGTCGTGCCGCCGCGAAGGACGCGAAGGGTAAAAGGGTTCGTGGTTCGATCGAGACCGACGATGTCGGCGAGAGGAGCGGTGAAGACGACGGGCGCGGAGATGAAAGGGTCACCGCTTCCGTTCGCGTTCGTGGTCTGGATCCCCATGCGGAAACTCGAGCCGCTGGCCGGAGACCCCACGCTGCCGTAGCACGTCGAACCGCTGCGCGGATCACCCGCGGGCGATCCGCTCGGATCGCACGGAAAGTACGACGGGTTGAAGTCGGTGAGGCTGGCGTTCGGGAGCGCGCCCGAAATGCTGGTGTCCGCCGAAAACGTCGGCGTCGGAGGATTTCCGAGCGACGCGACGTTCCAGTCCCAGCCGACCGCGGTCAACGTGGCGCCGGTGGACGAGTTCTCCTGAACGCGGAACCGGTCCCCGTAGTAGTTCTTGGAAGCCTCCGCGCCGGTTCGCTGAGCCGCCGAAACGTTCGTCAGCGACAGGCCGGACGTGGGAGGAGCGGTCAGGTCCGCCGAGATGCACGAGATGTCGAGCGTGTGCGTCGTGACGAGCACCTCGGCGCCGGCGACGCCCGGCGACTTGAGCCGGTACACGTACGCCGTCACCGCCGAGCCCACCGTCTTCACGACGACCTCGTAGCTGTTATCGAAGAAGAGCTCGCCCGAGCCGGCCTGCGCGAGTGAGGTCGCGAGGCGCGGAGAGCCGCCCTGAGTCAGCCACTTCGTGTCGTAGACCTGGATCGCGGAGGTGGTCGACGTCAGCTTGTTGTGCGCGAAGATGGCCGGGAAC
>JBKPMI010000104.1:0-5345 GCA_046732075.1 Acidobacteriota bacterium
ACCGAGACGACGTCGGCAGCGTCCGAGCTCGTTCCCACCGACACGGCGGTCGTCACGGCGGACCCGGTCGTCGTTTCGCAGAGAAACGCCACCCGCCGCCGGACGTCGAGCCAGAGGACGGCGGAATCGTCCCGCGCCGGCCGCCCGGGTTACGCCGAGGAGAAGCCGGCCCCGGAGCGCGCGGCGCGCGTCGTTCCGGAAGGCACGATCCTGCGCGTCGCGTTCGACGAGCCGATCTCGACGGCGACCGCTCAGGTCGGCGACACGGTCCACGGCCGCCTGCTGGACGACGTCCTCGCCGAAGACGGCGCCGTCGTCGCGCCGTCGGGCAGCCGCGTCACCGGCAAGGTCGAGCATGTCGTCGACTCCGGCAAGCTCGCCCGGCGGGCGGAGTTGAGATTCCGCCTGACCGATCTCGAGACCCGTTCCGGAAACATGCCGATCCACACGTCGGCTTACGAACGCGTGGGCGATCCCCACACCAAGCGCAACGTGGGCTACATCGCGGGAGGCGCGGCCGTGGGCGCGATCGTCGGACAGATCCTCGGCAGGGACACGGACGGGACCCTGAAAGGCGCGGCCGCCGGCGCGGCGGTGGGAACGGGAGTCGCCGCGGCGACAGGCGACCTCGACTTCACGATCGACGCCGGCCGCACCGTGGCGTTCACGCTGGAGGAGCCGCTCACGGTGAGGTAGCGCGCTTCCAGAGACGCTTTCTCAAAGACCGCCCGTGGGGGCGGTCTTTTTTCGTTAAACGTCAATCGTCAAACGTTAAACGTTAAACGTTGGGAAGCGTCCTCCGTTTTACGTTTTACGTTTTACGTTTTACGTTTTACGTCTTCAGTAGGGCATCTCCTCGTCGTCCAGGCCGAGCAGATGTCCCAGCTCGTGGACCACGGTGTCGCGGATCTCGCGCACGGCCTCGCCGCGCGTCTCGCACGACCGCAGGATGGGTCCGCGGAAGAGCGCGATCTGGGCGGGCAGCTCCGAGACCGACCGGTCGCGCTCGAAGTACGGCGAGCCCCGGAAGATTCCGAAGAGCTCGTCCTCGTCGGGTGTGTCGGTCTCGTCGTAGTCCTCGTCCATGGGCTCCTCCTCGACGACGATGACGACGTTGTCGAGATATTTCCGGAATCGCTCGGGCACGGCGGCGAGCGCCTGTTCGACGAGCTGGTCGAACTCCCGCGGGGAGAGCCGGGAGGGCGACGTCATGCAGCTCTCCTCCGGCCGAAGAGCTGCTCGTAACCGGCGCTGGTCGCCTCCGCGACCCGATCGAGCGAAACGCTCTGCACTTGGGCCAGCCTCTTCGCGGTCTCCACGACGAAGGCGGGCTCGCAGCGCTTGCCCCGGTGGGGCTCCGGGGCGAGGTACGGCGAGTCGGTCTCGACGAGCAACCGGTCGAGCGGAAGCCCCGCCGCCGCCTCCCGGATGTTGTCCCCGCTCCGGAACGTGATCATCCCGGAAAACGAGACGTGGAACCCGAGGTCGATCACCTTGCGGCCGAACGCCGCGCTCTCCGTGAACGAGTGGAAGACGCCGGCCCCGTCGCGCGGTCCCAGCCGCTCGAGGAGGGCCAGGATCTCGGGGCCGCTCCGGCGGTTGTGCAGGATCGCGGGGAGATCGAGTCGGCGCGCGAGATCGAGCATCCACTCCAGGACCTCGATCTGTTTGCGCCGCGGCGAGAGGTCGTAGTGGAAGTCGAGTCCGATCTCGCCGATCGCCGCGACCTCGGGCCGCTTCGCCAGCTCCTCGAGAGCCGGCCCGTCCCGGCCGGGCTCGAAGTCCTTCGCCTCGTGCGGGTGGACGCCGACCGCCGCCCGGACCCCGTCGAAGGCCGCCGCGATCTCCACGGCGTCGCGGGAGTCGGCGACGGTCGTTCCCGGGACGAGGAAACGGCCGACGCCCGCGGCCCGCGCGCGATCGAGGAGGATGGCGATCTCGGCGCGATCCGCAGGAGGAGGAGCCGAATCCCCGCGCGGCTCCCCCATCTGCAGGTGGCAGTGGGAGTCGGCGAGAGCGGTCGCGGCTATTTGACGGTGCTCCCCGGAGGCACGTCCGCGGGAACTTCCAGGAGCGACGGCTCCCCCGCCTCGCCCACGGTTGCGGCGAGCACCATTCCGTTGGAATCGACCCCCATGAGCTTCGCCGGCTTCAGGTTCGCCACGATCACGACGTTGCGGCCGACGAGCGCCTCCGGCTCGTAGCGGGCGGCGATCCCCGCGACGACCTGCCGCTTCTCGGAGCCGAGGTCCACCTGCAGCCGCACGAGCTTGTTCGACTTCGGCACGCGCTCGGCCTCGAGGATCCGGCCGGTCACGAGCCGCACGCGCTGGAAGTCCTGGATCGAGATGTGCCCGTCCCCGGCGGCGGGCGGCGGCGCGGCCGGCGCCGCGGGCTTTTCGGTCGACATCGGTTTTCCCTCCTCGGTCGAAAAATAGGCGGCGGTGTCCACCCTCGGAAAGAGCGCCTCCGCCGGCGCGAGCGGGGAGCCGGTCGGAAGGCGGCCCCACGCGAGGTCCTCGAGAGAAGGCGTTCCGTCCGGCGCGCCGACAGCCGCGCGGATCTTCCGCGACGTGGCGGGCACGAAGGGCGACAGGAGCACGGCCGCGACCCGGACCGCCTCCGCGGAGGCGTAGAGGATCCGTGAAAGCCGCGCGGAGCGGCCCTCCTCCTTCAGTACCTTCCACGGCTCGCGCGCGACCACGTAGCCGTTGATCTCCGAGAGGAGCTTCCAGATCGCCTCGAGCGCCCGGTGAAACGCGGAGTCGTCCATCGCCGTCCGCCACGCCGCCTGCGCGCGGCCGGCCGCGGCGATCAACTCGTTGTCCTCGCACGGCTCGGGAGGCGACGACCCGAACGCCTGGCGGCAGAGAGCGGCCACGCGGGAGACCGTGTTGCCCAGGTCGTTGGCGAGGTCCGCGTTGTAGCGCTCCAGGAACGCCTGGTCCGAAAAGGACGCGTCCTGGCCGAACGCCATCTCGCGCAGGAGGAAGTACCGGAGCGCGTCGGTCCCGAAGTCCGCGACGAGCTGGTCCGGCCGCACGATGTTGCCGACGGACTTCGATACCTTCTTGTCGTCGCGGAGCCACCAGCCGTGCGCCCACACGGTCGTGGGGACCGGGATCCCGGCCGAGAGCAGGAACGCCGGCCAGAACACGGCGTGGAACCGCAGGATGTCCTTACCGATGACGTGGACCCGCCGCCCCTCCGGGTTGTCCCAGAACTCCCGGTACAGCCGGTCGTCCGGCGCCCCGAACCCGAGAGCCGTGACGTAGTTCGAAAGCGCGTCCAGCCAGACGTAGACGACGTGCCCCGGCCGGCCCGGAAACGGGATGCCCCACTGGATGTTGGTGCGGGACACCGAAAGATCCTTCAGCCCGGCTTCGACGAAGGAAATCACCTCCGCGCGGCGGGTCTCGGGACGGACGAACTCCGGACGGGTGCGGTAGAGGTCGAGGAGCGCGGGCCCGTACTTCGACAGCCGGAAGAACATGTTCTCCTCGGACTGCCACGCCGCGACCTCGTCGTGGATGGGGCACTTGCCGTCGACGAGCTCCTTCTCCGTGTAGAAGGTCTCGCAGCTCGCGCAGTACCAACCCTCGTGCCGGGCGAGGTAGAGATCCCCGTTTGCCTCGATCCGCCGGATGATCTCCTCCACCCCGCGTCGGTGCCGCTCCTCGGTCGTGCGGATGAAGTCGTCGTTCGCGATGTCGAACCGCCGGTAGAGCTCGTGGTAGCGCTCGACGACGCGGTTGGCGAGCTCGATCGGCGGGATGCCCTGGGTCGCCGCCGCGCGCTCGATCTTCTGGCCGTGCTCGTCGGTGCCCGTCAGGAACCGTGTCTTCTCCCCCAGCAGCCGGTGGTAGCGCGTCAGGACGTCCGTTACGACCGTCGAGTAGATGTGCCCGATGTGCGGCAGATCGTTGACGTAGTAGATCGGGGTCGTCGCGTAGAAGGTCTTCATGGGAAACGCGGAACGATACAGGAAAAGCTGCCACCGATCAGCTGTCCGCCGACCGCTAGAGCAAGCCCGCCTCCCGGAAGGAAACGCAGCCCTCCCGTCCCACCACAACGTGGTCCAGCAGTCGCAGCCCGATCAGGTCCGCGGCGGAGGCCAGGCGGCGGGTGAAGTCCCGGTCCTCGCGGGAAGGCGACGGATCGCCGGACGGGTGGTTGTGGTACACGATCAGAGCCGCCGCGTTCGCGAGAAGCGCCCGCTTCAGGAGCTCCCTCGGCTCGACCACCGCGCGGTCGAGCGTGCCCCGATAGATCTCGGGATCGTCTCGCAGCAGCCGGTTCCGCGCGTTCAGGTAAAGCGCTCCGGTCCGCTCCTGGGCTCCGTCGCCGTGACGCCGCCGCAGGTACTCCTTCACGAGCGCCGGCTCGTTCATCAGGTCGCGCGCCGAGAGCGTCTCGGAAGCGAGCCGGCGGCCGACCTCGATCGCGGCCTCGATCGCCGAGGCGCGAGCCCGGCCGACGCCCTTCTCGCGGGCGAGCTCTCCGCCGGTCAGGCCCGCGAGCCCCGCGAGGCCCCCGTGCGACGCGAGAAGGCGCCGCGCGCAGTCGAGAGCGCTCTCCCCGCGACCTCCCGAGCCGAGAAGAAGCGCGAGGAGCTCCTCGGAGGAGAGCGCCGCGGGCCCGGCCCGGGCGAGGCGCTCGCGCGGGCGCTCGTCGGACGGAAGGTCACGGATGCGGAAGGCCGGATTCAAGGCGGGGGATTCATAATCGGGGCTTGGCTTCACCGGTCCGTACGCTGCTCCTCGTCGCCGGCCTGGTTCTCGTGCTGATGGCGATCGCCTGGCCGCTCGTCTCCCGGTACTTCGGGCGCCTGCCGGGCGACGTGGTCGTGCGCCGGCCCGGCTTCACCTTCGTGTTCCCGATCGTCACCTGCTTACTGTTGTCGCTTCTCGTGACCTTCCTGCTCTGGCTCTTCCGGCGATGAGGCGCGAGTAGAGCTCCTCGATCCGATCCAGCCGCACTTCCGTCGAGAAACCCCGCGTCACGCGCTCCCGGGCCGCGGTCGCGAGGCGCGACGCCAGCGTCGGTTCACGGAGGAGGCGCCGGAGCGCGGCCGCGACGGCCGCGGGATCCCGCGGAGGCACGAGGAGGCCCGAAACGCCGTCCTGGACGAGCTCGGGGTTTCCCCCGGCGGAGCTCGCGACCACCGGCCGGCCGAGGGCCATCGCTTCCCGGATCGTGCCGGTGATCCCCAGCCCCTCCGAGGAGAGGTCCGCGACCACGTCCGCGGCCGCGAGCACGTCGGGCATGTCGGTGCGGAAGCCGATCGCGAGCACGCGGTCGCCCACGCCGCGCTCCGCCGCGAATACGAGCACGCGCTCCCGCTC
>JBKPMI010000105.1:0-18224 GCA_046732075.1 Acidobacteriota bacterium
GGAGGTAGAAGATGAGGGCCGAGAGGACCGTCCTCAACGCCACCAGCTTCAGCAGGACCGAGATCCAGTACACGACGAGGATGGCGATGAGCCCGAACACCATCTGGACCGCGCGCGTCCCGCGGATCAGTCGGAGGAGAAAGTAGACGACCAGCGCGACGATCGCGATGTCGAGCGCGTCGCGCCACGTGAAGGAGAAGTGGGCGAGCGAGCCGAAGCGCGCCGAAAGGGAGTCGATCATGGCGCGGCCGTCTCCGCGGCCGCTCTCTTCGGGGCCGGCGCCTCGATCGCCGCCAGCATCCTCAGGAACCGGACGGACTCCTCGACGTCGTGGACCCGGACGATCGCGGCGCCTCCGGCGCGCGCCGCCGCGAGAGCGGCGAGCGAGCCCGGCAGCCGGTCCGCGGGGGAGGCGTCGTCCCCGAGGCCCGAGAAGCGCCGCACGAACGCCTTCCGCGAAGCGCCGACGGCGACCGGAAAGCCCAGCGATCGAAAGGCGGCGAGATGTCGGAGGAGGTCGAGGTTGCCCGGAGGGCTCTTTCCGAATCCGAGGCCGGGGTCGATCGCGATCGACCCGGCGTCGACCCCGGCCTCGATCGCCCGGGAAGCCGCGGCCGCGAGCTCGGATGCGACGTCCGCGATCGGATGGCCGTAGCTGGTGTCCGCCTGCATGGTGCGCGGATCCGTGCCGCGCATGTGCATGAGCACGATCCCGGCTTTCTCGCGGGCGACGAGCGGAAGCATCTCCGGATCGTAGCGGAGAGCCGAAACGTCGTTGACGAGGTCCGCTCCGGCGGCGACCGCCGCCCGGGCCACCCCGGCTTTCCGGGTGTCCACCGAGATCGGCCGGTCCGTCCGGGACCGGATCCCCTCGATGACCGGGAGCACCCGCCCGATCTCCTCCTCGACGGAAACCGGGACCGCGTCCCCGTAGGTCGCCGGCCGCGTCGACTCGCCCCCGACGTCCACGATGGACGCGCCCGCCTCGAACATCTGGACGGCGCGCGCGACCGCGCGTTCCGCGTCGAGGTAGAGGCCGCCGTCGGAGAACGAGTCCGGCGTGACGTTGACGACGCCCATGACCGCCGGGCATTCCGTCAGGTCGAGACGCCTCCCGCGGGCGAGGAGGAGCGTCCGCGCCGGCCGCTCGGCCCGTTCGAACGCACGCTGCGCCCGCTCGCGCAGGCTGGCCGGCAGGGCCTTCAGGCTCTCCGCGCGGCGGGCCCGGGAGAGGACGATCGGAGGCGACGGTGAGCGCTCGAAACGGACGACGTCCACCGGGAACTCGGACGCTGCGAAGGTCGCCGGCCGGAAGCCGTCCCAGGAGGCAATCTCGCGCAGCGCCTCGGCGTTCGCGGCCGCGAAGACCAGGTCGGCGGGCACCGGCACGCCCGCGAGTTTAGAACGAAGCTCCGAAGCGGACGGCTCGCGGCTACGCGGGCTCGGGCACCAGAGGCCCGACGTCGCCGGCCACCTCGGGCGCGCCGGGCGGCGGAACGATCGGCGGCCGCGGCGGTCCGGTCTTGCGCAGCTTCGAGATGTCGGTGCCGTTTTCCTCGGCGATGATCTGGAGGACCTCCTCGCCGTCGAGGACCTCCTTCTCGAGGAGCGTTCGCGCGATCCGGTGCATCACCTTTTCGTTCTCGTGAATCAGGCTCTCTGCCCGCTGGTAGGCCTCCGTCACGATCTTCTTGACCTGCGCGTCGATCTGGTTCGCGGTCGACTCCGAGTAGTCCTGCGTGCGGCCGAAGTCGCGGCCCAGGAAGATCTCGCCCTCCGGCTTCCCGAACGTGAGCGGCCCGAGCTCGCTCATGCCCCACTCGCACACCATCTTGCGCGCGAGGTCGGTGGCCTTCTCGATGTCATTCCCGGCGCCGGTCGTCATGTGGCCGAGGAAGCGCTCCTCCGCGATGCGGCCGCCCATCATCACGGTGATCGTGGCCTCCAGGTACTCCTTCGTGTGCGAGTACTTGTCTTCCATCGGGAGCTGCATCGTCACGCCGAGCGCGCGGCCGCGCGGAATGATCGTGACCTTGTGGATCGGGTCCGCGTCCGGGAGCATCGCGGCGACGAGGGCATGGCCCCCCTCGTGATACGCCGTGTTCTTCTTCTCGTCCTCGGTCATGATCATCGACTTCCGCTCGGGACCCATCATCACCTTGTCCTTCGCGTACTCGAAGTCGATCATCTCGATCTTCTTCTTGTTGAAGCGCGCGGCGTTCAGCGCCGCCTCGTTCACCAGGTTCGCGAGGTCGGCGCCCGAAAAACCCGGCGTGCCGCGGGCGATGATCGAGAGGTCGACGTTCTCGGACAGCGGAGTCGCGCGCGTGTGGACCTTCAGGATCTGCTCGCGTCCCCGCAGGTCCGGCCGGTCGACGACCACCCGCCGGTCGAAGCGTCCCGGCCGCAGGAGCGCGGGGTCGAGGACGTCGGGTCGGTTGGTCGCCGCCACGAGGATGACCCCCTCGTTGGTGTCGAAGCCGTCCATCTCGACCAGGAGGGCGTTCAGCGTCTGCTCGCGCTCGTCGTGGCCGCCGCCGAGGCCGGCGCCCCGGTGGCGTCCGACCGCGTCGATCTCGTCGATGAAGATGATGCACGGGGCGTTCTTCTTCCCCTGCTCGAACAGGTCCCGCACTCGGGAGGCGCCGACGCCCACGAACATCTCCACGAAGTCCGAGCCGGAGATGGTGAAGAACGGCACGTTCGCCTCGCCCGCGACGGAGCGCGCGAGGAGCGTCTTGCCCGTTCCGGGCGGGCCCATGAGCAGGACGCCCTTGGGAATCTTTCCGCCGAGCTTCTGAAAGCGCTGCGGGTCCTTGAGGAATTCGATGATCTCCTGCAGCTCGACCTTGGCCTCTTCGACCCCCGCGACGTCCTTGAACGTGACCTTCTTCTGCGTTGGGGTGAGGAGCTTTGCGCGCGACTTGCCGAAGGAGAGGGCCTTGTTTCCGCCGGCCTGCATCTGCCGCATGATCACGAACCAGATCGCGACCAGCAGGATGAGTGGCCCGTACATGACGAGCGCCGAAACGAGCGACGAGTCCTTCAGGGGCTGGATCTCGATTTCGACCCCGCGGGCGCGCAGATCCTTCACGAGGTCCGGATAGCTCGCGGCGTACGTCTTGAAGAGCGGCTCCCGGCGCCCGGCGGAGGGGTTGTAGGTGCCGCGGATTTCCTCTCCGCGCACCGTGACCTTCTGGATGTGACCCTGCGCGACCTGATCGAGGAACTGGGAGAACGTGATTTCCTCGACCGCGGTCGCACCGGTCTTGAAAACGTTCCACGCCAGGATGATCAGGACGAGGATGACCATCCACAGCAGCAGGTTCTTGATCGTGGCGTTCAAACCGGTGACTCCCTTCGATCGCCCAGAATAACGGACCCGTCCCCTCGATTATTGCCCTTTTTGCGCCCGGTCGCCTCCGGGGCGCGCCGGACCTCGAATCGCCCGCCGCGGCGGCGGAAACGGATGCGCCGGCCGGCCTCGAAACGGAAGTCGCCGCCCCGACCCAGAAGCTCCACGATTCGCTCGCGTTCGCGGCCGGTGACCGGAGCTTTTCCCGCGCCGGCGAAGGGAGCGCCGCACTCCGTCACGGCGCGGCGGCGGAGCTCGGCGGTCGTCCGCTGGAGGAGGGCCGCATCTGCCACCACGAGGTTACGCCCGACGACGATCCGGCAGCGCACTCTCACTTCGAACTCTCCGTCGACCCGGTCGCGGAGACGCGCCAGGCGCTCGATGCGGCGGACCATTTCTTCGATCTCTCTCTCGTCGAGCCGGGAGATCTCCCGGCGCAGGCGGTTGCGGTCGAGCCGCAGGTCGCCGTTGGACGCATCGCGCCGGTACGCGAGGGAGCGCGCCGCCAGGAATTCGCGGATCTCGCGGCGCGAAACCGCGAGGAGCGGCCGCACGACACCGTCGGCCCGCCTTTCGCGGGGACCCGCGAGGCTCGCCAGGCCGCCGCGGCGTCTGCGGGCCAGGAGGTGCGACTCGATCCTGTCGTCTCTCTGGTGCGCGGTGGCGATCCATTTCGCGCCGGCTTCGCGCGCCATCTCGTGAAGCGCCTCGTAACGGACGCGGCGCGCGCCCTCCTCGGGAGACAGCCCCAGGCGTCGGGATTCTTCGCGCGCGTCGCGGCGGCGCGAAAAGAACGGGAGCGAGAGGCGCCGCGCGTGGTCCGCGACGAACGCGAGATCCCGGTCGGCCGCGCGGCCGCGCCAGCCGTGGTGGACGTGACCGACCGAGAGGGTCCAACCGGTCTCGGGGGCGAGCTCCGCCGCGCCGGCGAGGAGCGCCATCGAGTCCGCGCCGCCGGAGACCGCGAGAAGGACGGCGCTGCCTCGGGGGAGGAGTCCGTCATCCGCGGCGTGGGTCAGGCTGGAGAGGACCGAGTCCATTCCTCATGGTACTCGCCTCGCTCTCGAACGGGGTGTTGGTGGCGGTGCAGGGACTTGAACCCCGGACACAGCGGATATGAGCCGCTTGCTCTAACCAACTGAGCTACACCGCCGCTGCGAAGGACCGGGGATGCTAGCACAGGGGTGCGTTCCGACGATTCCGCGGCGCGCGCGCGACCGTATACTCGTGTCGTGCCCGCCCCGGTCGACGGCTGCCAGGTCTGCAACGAGACTTTCGGATACGCGTTGAACCGCTGTCCGCTTTGCCACAGGACGGTCTGCGAAAACTGCGCGGTGCGACGCGGGGGCTGCGTGTTCTGCGGTGACCTCTGCGCGCACGCGTTCTTCTTCGGCGAATCGGACGACGCGGACGAGCCGGAAACCCAAGTGGAGGAATGAGCTCACCCGAAGCTCCGGCTCCGAGCCGTCCCTCCCGGTTCGGACGCTTCTTCTGGAAAGACCCCAACACCCAGTTCCTTCTCCTCGCCGCCGCGGTGGGGCTCGCCGGGGCCGTGGGGGCGGTGGGTTTCCGGGTGCTGTCCGTTTTCCTCACTCATCTCCTGTTCGACGCCGAAGACATCGTGGCCGGCGCCGAATCGCTTCCCCCGGTCCTCCGGATCTTCCTGCCGGCGGCGGGCGGACTGCTGGGCGGCCTGATCATCCGAATGTTCGCGGCGCGCGGCGGTTCGCACGGGATCTCTCAAATGATCGAGGTCGTCCACCTCGGCCGCCGCGCGGTACGGCTGCGTCCGTCCGTGGGCCGTGCGGCCGCGTCGCTCGCGGTGATCTCGACCGGCGGCTCCGAGGGTCGCGAGGGCTCGATCATCCAGCTCGGCGCGGCGTTCGCGTCCTGGCTCTCTCGGCTGGTCCGCGTGTCGCCGGAGCGCGCGCGGATCCTGGCCGCGTGCGGGATGGCCGCCGGCGTCGCCGGCGCGTACAACACGCCGATCGCCGCGACGCTCTTCGTGCTCGAGGTCGTGGTCGGGTCGTTCTCGATGACCCTGTTCGGCCCGGCGGTCGTCTCGGCCGTGACGTCCACGGTTCTCGTCCGGTTCCTGCTGGGGGACGAGCCGGTCTACCAGGTCGCCCCGTTCCGGCTGGAGTCCGTGCTGGAGTTCGTCCCGTTCCTGGCGATCGGGCTCCTGGCCGGCGTCTCCTCCGCGCTCTTCGTCCGCACCCTGCGCGCGGCGAAGACCCTGTTCACGTCTTCCCGGCTGTCGCTGCCCGTGGCGATGGGGATCGGAGGAGCCGTGGTCGGCGCCCTCGGCATCTTCTGGCCGGAGGTGTGGGGCAACGGCTTCGGAGGGACGGACCGGATCCTCCGCGGCAACCCCACCTTCCCGAGGCTCGCGGAGCTCTTCGTCGCCAAGATCGCGGCGACCTCCGCGACCGTCGGCTCGGGCGGCGTCGGGGGCGTGTTCACCCCGGCCCTGATGGTCGGTGCGTCGCTCGGCGGAATGGTGGCGAAACTGACGGCGCTCGTGTTCCCGTGGATCGACTCGCCCGTCGGCGGCTATGCGCTTCTCGGGATGGGCGGTCTGCTCGCCGGCGTGACCCGCGCCCCGCTCCTCGCCATCATCATGATCTTCGAGCTCACCCAGAACACCGCCGTGCTGCTGCCGATGATGGCGGTGTCGGTCCTCGCGGTCCTCTCCGCCCGGGCGCTGCAGAAGGAGTCGCTGTACATCGAGAACCTCCGCTCCGCCGGGATCGTCTGGGAAAAAACCCCCGAGGCGACCGCGCTCTCGTCGCTCCGCGTCTCCGACGTCATGCGCGAGGACGTGAAGCTCGTGCCGCGCGACATGCCGCTCGCCGAGATCGTCAACGCCTTCCTGCACTCGCGCAGCCTCTACCTTTACGTCGGGGACGACGAGGGACGTCTTCTCGGCGTCGTCGACCTGCACGACATCAAGGAGAGCCTGCCGGACCGGAACATCTCGAGTCTCGTGATCGCGGCGGACCTCGTGACCGAGATTCCCTTCGTGACGCCCTCGGAGCCGCTCACGAGCGTGAACGAAAAGCTCTGGTTCCGCGACCTCGGCCAGCTTCCCGTGGTGGACTCCGCGGAGAACCGACGCTTTCTCGGGATCGTCACGCGCCGCGACCTGCTCGGTGCGTTCGACCGCGAGGTGCTCCGGCACAACCGGCTCGTGGCGAAGGTCCGGATGTTCCGCGAGGGGGGGAGCGAGATGGACTACTTCGAGCTCCCCGAGAAGCACCGCCTGGTCCAGGTCGACGTGCCCCTCGCGGTCGAGGGGCGGACGGTCGGGGAGTCCGGGTTGAGGACGCGCTACGGGGTCTCCGTGCTGGCGGTCAAACGCCTGACCAAGGAGGGCCTGGAGCGCCGATTCGTGCCGGCCGCCGACGACCGGCTTCAGCACGGAGACGTCCTGATCGTGCTGGGGACGGACGACGCCGTCTCCCGCCTCCGCGCCGGCACCGGTTGATGGGCACGTCCCCCCGGTGGTTGCTATTCTTGTCGCCGGAAACCACGTCATGAAGAAGGGCGGATCGAGCGAGCTCGTTGCCATTCGCGGGAAGTGGCAGAAGGAGCGCACCCGTCTCTACGACCGCGAGACCGGCCTCCCCACGGTCGCGGTGGTGATGGACGCCCTGACCGAGCAGCTGCGGGAGCGCGGGGCGTTGTCGATTCTCTCTTTCTGCCCCGGCTCGGAGGGGCGCGTCGAGGAGGTCTGGGGCTGGCAGGCCTACGACGACCTCATGCTCGACTTTGTCCGCCGGCTCAAAGCGTTCCAGACGGACGGCATCCTCCCCGCCGGCACCTTCTGCCTCCCGCACGTCAACTCGGACGAGGTTCTGCTGACCCTTTCTCCGGACTCCGGTGTGCCGCAGGCGCTGAGCGCGCTCGAGCAGAAAGCAGTGGAGCTCGACCAGCTGATCCGCGGATACCTGGCGGAGCGGGCCGACCTGCCCGGACGCTTCCGATCCTTCGTCGGCGCGGCCCGCGTCCTCCAGGACGTGCGCACCCGGCCGGAGCGACTCGTGTACCGCGGAATCCAGGAGGCGCGCGACCGCGTCACGCGGCGGACGGTGCGCGCCGAGATCCGTGGGGGCGCGCTTCTCCAGGAGGCGATCAACCGCCGCGACATGCAGCCCGTCTTCCAGCCCATCTTCGACCTCGAGAGCGGCGCGATGATCGGTATGGAGGCGCTTTCGCGAGGGCCGAAGGGGAGCGAATTCGAGTCGGGGGAGACGCTCTTCCAGCTCGCGGACCGCACGGAGCTGCTGGGGCCGCTCGAGCGGGTCTGCCGCGAGATCGCGCTCGAGGCCGCGGAGAAGAGTCCCCGCGGTCGGAAGCTCTTTCTGAACATCTCTCCGTTCGCCGCGTCGGATCCCGAGTTTCTCGGCCCGCGGTTCTGCGAGCGGGTCCTCTCGCACGGTTTCCAGGCCGAGGACATCGTGCTGGAGATCACGGAGCGCACCTACGTCGTCTACGAGAGCCTCTTCCGGGAGGTGCTCTCGCGGTTCCGCGAGCAGAACTTCGGGATCGCCGTGGACGACGTTGGGACCGGATACAGCAGCCTCTCGTCGCTCGCCGAGATCGAGCCGGACTACCTGAAGATCGACAACGTCTTCGTGCGCGACATCGACCGCCGCGAAAACAAGAAGAACCTGCTCGAAGCGCTCGTCAGCTTCGCGCGCAAGATGAAGACCCGGGTGATCGCGGAAGGCATCGAAACGCCGACGGAGCTGAAGGCCCTCCAGGGGCTGGGAGTCGACTTCGGGCAGGGATTTCTGCTGGCGCGCCCCATGCCGATCGAGCAGATCGGCCGCCACGAGCGCGTTGCCCTGTGAAGCCCGTTCCTTCGGGGGGTTAGCTCAGCGGTAGAGCGCCTGCTTTACACGCAGGATGTCGCAGGTTCGATACCTGCACCCCCCATTCACGTCGCGCTTCGCTCGCTCCGGAGGTGCCTGCGGCACCGGCGAGCGGCTCGCCAATCCCGGCTCGACCGCTCGCCTCCTCCAGAGCTCGCTCGCGCTCCCGCGGCGCGAGGCTCCTCCCTCGATTACCTCGGGAGACTCCTCGCGCCGCGAGCGGATGCTCCGCTGCCTCGGAACAGGGAGACTCCTCGCGCCGCGAGCGGATGGCAGGCGGCCTCGGATCAGGGAGACTCCTCGCGCTGCGATCCTTAGTCGAGTCCTTCGTGTATCATGCGCCGTTCCGCGGGGTCGTAGTTCAGTTGGTTAGAACGCCGGCCTGTCACGCCGGAGGTCGCGGGTTCGAGTCCCGTCGGCCCCGCCAGATCTCTCTTCGGGGCGCGTGCTACCGCGCCTGCGTCCGATCCAACTCTTCCAGGAACGCCTTCAGGTGCTGCTGCCACAGGGCCGGCCACGAGTGCGTTCCGTGGCCGCGCGTGTCCGGACCCGTTGGAATGAGCACGTGGCGTCCTTTCGGCACGCGCGCGATCAGCTTCTCCATCAGGCCGAGCTCCGGAGGATTCACGACGTCGTCGGCCGAGTTGATCGCGAGAACGGGCACGCGGATCTTCTCGAGGTCCGGCGAGGGGTCGTACTCGCGCGACGCCTCGAAGGCGTAGAGCATGTCGTTCGCGTCGTTCGCGGCGAGTCGCGTCCGCATCTGGTCGGCGAGGAACTTGTCCGCGGCGTCGCGTGTGGGCGCGGTCTTGTGCCACTGCAGCGGGCTCGACGTCATCAGGAGGAGAACCTGGATGGCCGCGGTCAGCCCGCGCGGCTCCCTCTCGTAGTTGCCGTCCTTCCACTCCGGGTCGGTGCGGATGTCGTCGATGATCATCTTCCGCATCACGCGGTTGCGGCCGGCGATCTGCGTCGGCACGCTCGCCAGCGGGACGAGGCCATCCATGAAGTCGGGAAACTTTTCTCCCCAGACCCACGCGTGCATGCCGCCCATCGACGTTCCCAGGACGAGCCGCAGGTGGTCGACCTTGAGTCCCTCGACCAGAAGGCGGTGTTGCGCCTCGACCATGTCGTCGAACGTGTAGCGGGGGAACTTCGTCCGCATTCCGTCCGAGGGCTTCGACGACCCGCCGTGGCCGATCCCGTCCGGGAGAATCAGGTACCAGCGCGCCGAGTCGAGGAGCTGGCCCGGCCCGAAGAGAACGCCGGCGAAGTTCTCGGTCTGGAACTGTGCACCCGACCCGGTGGTGCCGTGCAGGACCAGCACGGCGTTCTCGACCCGGCCCGACGGGCCGCGGCGCGGTGTCCCGATCGTGCGGTAGTGGATGCGGAGCTCCGGGAGAACCTCGCCGGTTCCGAATCGGAAGTTCCGGAGAACGAAATCGCCGGGCGCGGCGTCGGGGACGGGGAGGGCGAAGGCTCGCGCCCCGAAGAAGAGCGCGAGCGCTCCGAGGGCGTAGAACCGCCTCAGGCGATCTCCCATCTCCGGGCGAGGCGGCGCGCGAGCCAGAAGAGGACCACCGCGGCGGCGACGAGAACCGCGACCTGGGGCAGCAGCGCGCCGAGCGGCTCCTCGCGCCAGAAGACCTTCATGAAACCGTCGATCGCCCACGCGTTCAGCGTGATCAGTCCGATCTTCTGGACGCTCTCGGACAGGAGCACGCGCGGGAACATGCTGCCGCCGAGCGCCGACATCACGAGGATCGTGAGGTTCGAGAGCGCGACGAGCTGCATCCGGGTCCGGGAGAGCGCCGCGAGAACGAGGCCGAACGCCGAGACGGCGAGCGCGGTCACGATGGTCATCACGAAGAACCCGGGAAGGTGCTGGTGCAGCTCGAGCCCGAAGAAGAGCTCGCCCCACGCGAACATCACGGTCAGCTGCGCGACCGCCACTGCCGAAAGGTAAAGCATCTTCCCGAGGAGGAGCTGGGTCATCGTGACGCGCGTCGAGAGAACGCGATCGAGCGTTCCACTCTCGGCCTCCTCGATCAGGGCGCCTCCGGCTCCCGACGCGGAAAAGAGCAGGAACATGACTCCGAGGCCGGCCGCGAAGACCGCGGCCGTCGGGTTCTTCTTCTTTTCTCCGAGCACGTCCCGCACCTCGACCGCAACGAGGCCGCTCCCGCCGTCGCCCGATCCCGCCGCCGCCGTCCCCGGTGTCGTCCGCGTCTCCTGCCGGAGGCTCTCGACGTTCTTCCGGAGTCGCTCTCGCTGCTCCGGAGTGAGCTCTCCGCCCCAGCGGTCGAGCTGCTCGATGCCGCTCTCGGCCAGGACGTCGGGCATCGAGGTCATTGCGACCTTCTGGAGAAGCCCGTTGAAGACCTGGGGAGCGATCGGGTCGGACGTGTCGGCGAGGACGCGCAGAACCGGACCGCCCGTCCCCGGCCCGAACCGGATGGGCGTGGCGCCGAAACCCTTCGGAACGACGAGCGCGAGCGGCGCATCGCCGGCGCGAACGATCTCCTCCGCCTGCGCCGCGTCGGAAACGGGACCCGTCTTCCCGCCCGGGAGCGCCCGGGTGTCGATCAACTTCAGGCCCTTCTCGCGGCGCAGCGCCCCGATGAACCGCGCGGAGTTGGCGGAGCGGTCCTCGTCCACGATGACGACCGGGATCTGCCGGGTCGTGCCGGTCTTCGAGTTTCCCCGGAAGATTCCGGCGAAGACCGAGAAGAAGACGACCGGGACGACGAAAGCCAGCACGAACGCGGCCCGGTCGCGTTTCAGCTTCGCGAAGTGGGTGCGGGCGACGGCGAAGATCACTCGCGCAGCTCCCGGCCGGTCAGCTGGAGAAAGACGGCTTCGAGCGTCGCGGTCTTCAAGGTCAGGTCGCGGATCGCCACGCCGTCGCCGCGGAAGGTGTCCAGGATCACGGGGATTTCGCGCGCCGGCTCCGTCACGGGAAAGCTGACCTTTCCGTCCACGACGGCCCCCCCGCGCTTCTCGAGGATGTCCCGCAGGGCCGGGCCGACGGTCTCCTCCGTCTCGATCGTGAGCATCCGCGGGGCCGTCAGCGTCCGGCGCACGAGCTCATCCTTGGTTCCGAGGGCGATCACCCGCCCGCCGTCGATGATTGCGATCCGGTCGCACAGCCGTTCGGCCTCCTCCATGTAGTGGGTCGTGTAGAGGAGCGAGACCCCCTGGCGCCGGAGCTCCTCGATCATCTGGTAGATCCGCTCGCGGGATTGCGGGTCCACGCCGACCGTGGGTTCGTCCAGGAGCAGCAGGCGCGGCCCGTGGATCGTGCCGGTCGCGATGTTCAAGCGGCGCTTCATCCCGCCGGAAAGCTGGTCCGTGCGCTCGTTCGCCCGCTCGGAAAGCCCCGTCCACTGGAGGCTCCGCGCGACGGCCGCCGTCAGTTCCTCGCCCCGCAGTCCCTGAAAGCGACCGAAGGACGCCAGGTTTTCGCGGGGCGAGAGCAGGGGGTAGAGGGCGATCTCCTGCGACACGTACCCGACCGCCGCCTTGGACTGCGGATCCTCGGGCTCGCGGCCGAAGACGCGCACGGTGCCGGAGTCGGGCCGGACGCGGCCGACCACGGCCCGGACGAGCGTCGTCTTGCCCGCGCCGTTGGGGCCCAGCAAACCCAGGATCTCGCCGGGCAGGACGGAGAGTGTCGCGCCGTCGAGAGCGTGCCGGTCGCCGAAGGCCTTGACCAGGTCGCGGATTTCGAGCGGGAGGGTGTCGGCCACGGCGGGGAAAGTCTATCGTCCAGGGAAGATTGCGGGGTCAGGTCCCGAAGGGGTCGACCTCGCCACGGCAACAAGGCCGACTCCGGCATACGATGCGCCAAACCGAGGAGGCGCCACGGCCGAGTCCAGGGAACCCCGCCGCGGGAAGCCCGACGATGCCCGGGAGTGGATCTCCCGGCAGTTCACCCGGGTCGAAGACGTCGTCTACGTCGGCCTGGGCATTCTGCTGGGAGCGAGCGCGCTCGCTCTGCTCGTCGCGGGCGCGATCCGGTTCGGGGAAGGTCTCTTTGCCGGAGACTTTCCGGCGACCACGATCGGCCTTCTCGACCGCCTCCTCCTGATCCTGATGATCGTCGAGCTCCTCTACACGGTGCAGGTGTCGTTCCGCGAGCACGCGCTGATCCCCGAGCCCTTTCTGATCGTAGGGCTCATCGCCGCGACCCGGCGGATTCTCGTACTGACGGCCGAGTTCGGCACCGACATCAAGAAGGGCGACGCGATCTTCCGCGACGCGATGCTCGAGCTCGGCCTTCTGACCGTGCTCGTCGTCGCGATGGTGGTCTCGCTGGTGCTGCTCCGCAAGAAGCACCCCGACGCGGTCGCGGACCGGGCATAGTACTTCTCCGCCCAAAGAAAAGCGGGGACCCGGAGGTCCCCGCCCGTGCCGTTCGATTCGGTTTCTTCGCGGCTTACCAGGTCACCCGCAGCCCGAGCTGGATCTGGCGGGGATCTCCGTCGCCGCTCCGGATGGTGCCGTCGAAGTTGAAGACGAGGTTCGTGATCTCGGGAGACAGGAAGTTGTCGGAGTTGAACAGGTTGAAGACCTCCACGATCGGCTCGATTTCGAGCCCCGAGACCTGGAACGGTCGCGAGACGCGCAAGTCGGCGTCGTGGTACGCGTTGTCCTTGCGCCCCAGGTTGCGGCGTGTGACCGTGCCGTCCCGGTTGATCCGGTCGGTGAAGTTCGTCGCCGTCGCGCCCGGCGCGCAGAAGGCGTTGATCGAAGACGGTCCGCAGATCGACTTGGGCTGCGCGGAGCGGTAGGAGTAGCGCACGTTCACGTTGATCCCGGCGGGCGCGTTCCAGAGGAACCAGCTGTTGAACCGGTGCCGCTGGTCCCGGTCGGACCAGGAGTACTCCTTGTCGAGGTCGGTGATCCTCGCGTACCGCAGCGTGAACGGATCACGCTCGTTGTCGTCGTCGGACTTGTCCTCGGAGTACGTGTAGAAGACCTGGAAAGCCCAGTTGTTCGCCAGCCGCTTCGTGGCGCCCGCGGTGATGCCCCAGTATTTGCTCTTGCCTGTCGACTCGACCGTCCAGAGCGTCCCGATTCCGTTCGTGCCGTCGGCTCCGAGACCGGTCGACCACGGAGATCCGAAGAGCGCGTCGTTGCTGTTGATGAAACGCACGATGTGCGTACTCTTCGCGTAGTTGTACTTGAGGGTTCCGGCGAGCGTCGGGATGATCTCCCGCTCGACGCCCAGGCTGATTGCGGTCGTGCGCGGGTTCTCGAAGTTCTTGTCGAAGACGTAGACGTCGGGATGATTCGGGCTCCCGATCTGCGACGACGGGATCAGGTTCGGGTAGGCCGGGGGCAGCGGTCCGCCGAAGTTCCGGAACGTCGAATCGCGGTAGATGCTCTGGCCCACCGATCCGTTCGTCGAGCGCGACGAAGCGGTGTCGAGCGCCGGCACGCGCGCGTAGAAGAGTCCCCACGTCGCGCGCACGACGGTACGGCCATCGGCCTGCGGATCCCACGAGATCCCGAGCCGGGGCTGCCACATCTTCTTGTCCGAGGTGAGCTTCCCGTCCGACGGAAACTCGTGGCCGTTGCGGGTCTGCCCGATGAACGGCGCGAAGAAGACCTCGTCCGGCGGAGTGATCGGATCCGGCTCGATCTGCGCCTCCCAGCGCAGGCCCGCGTTGATCGTCAGGTTCCGCAGCGGCTGCCAGGTGTCCTGGATGAACGCCGCCGGCTCCTTCTGGACGATCGACTGGGTCCCCGCCTGCTCGACGGTCAGGCCGCCGACTCCCGCCTGCTGGAGGTAGAAGATGACCGGGCCGGTCACGGTCTGGCCGGTCGGGCAGGTTCCGGTCTGTGACGTTGCGCCTCCCGAGCACTCGACGTAGTTCGAGTTCTGGACGTAGTTCAGGAAACCTTCGGTCGAGCTGAACTTCCAGATGCCGTTCGCGAACCCCAGGAACGTCTGGTTCGAGGAGACCCGGTTCCACTCCACGCCCGCCTTGATCGAGTGGTTCCCGAGCACCGCCGAGAAGTTGTCGAGAATCTGAAAGCGGGTGTCGTTGTAGGTGACCGGGATGAAGAACGGCATCCCGAACCGGTAGCCGTGGACGAAGTCGAAGGCCGTGTCCGGGAGGGGGCGTCCGGTCGACGTCACGATCGGACCGTCGTAGGGGCGCGGCCGGTCTTCGCGCGACCACTGGCCACGGAGCTCGTTCGAGAGGTCGGCGGACAGCGCCGAGATGAGCGATCCGCTATAGGTGTTGGACCAGACCTTCTCGATGGCGTTGGCGCTCCGGCCCCAGGTGTCGACGTCGAACGTCCCGTTCTTCTGCTCGGCGTACGTGTACGCGTAGCGCAGCGTCGCGAGGTGCTGCTCGGTCGGGTGCCAGTCGAACTTGGCCAGCCCGACGAACGCGTCGTCGGTTCTCTTGATCGAGCCGTTGTCGTCGGGAACCCCGATCGAGTCGAGGTAACTGATGATGCGTGGGTCGATGCGCGCCGGATCGTTCTGCTTCGTGGAGTCGCCCTGCTGGCCGTCTCCGGCCAGGAAGTAGAACAGCTGATCCGTCAGGAGGGCGCCGCCCACGGTGAACCCGGCCTGCCAGCGGTTGAAGTTGAACTTCTCCGCCCGCCCGCCGCCCCTCTTCGCGGCCTTCGATGCCAGGCTGTCGTCCTTGTAGTAGAGGTGGCCGGACCCGTGAAAGTCGTTCGTCCCCGACTTCGTTACGACGTTGACGAAGCCGGAGGAGGACCTGCCGAACTCGGCGTTCGCCCCGTCGGCAACGACGACCACCTCCTGGACCGCGTCCAGGTTGAACGTGAAGGGGGGCCGCTGGCCGCCGCGCTGCTCTCCGAAGAACGGGTTGTTGAAGTCGAGGCCGTCCACCGAGACGTTGTTGTTGATGCCCTTCTGGCCGTTGATCGTCATCTCGTCGCCGTCCGGGCCCTGGACGACGGAGACGCCGGGAGTCAGCTTCGCGAAGTCGAGGAAGTTGTGGCTGGCGTTCGGCAGGTTCTGGACGGCGGCCTCCTCGATCCGCGTCGCACCCGCGGTGCGGCTGGTCTCGATGACTGGCGCCTCCCCCGAGACCCGGACCTCCTGCTGCACGCCCGAGAGCTGCAGGGGCAGGACGAGGGTGACCGTCTCGCCGAGCGACAGCGTCACGCCTTCGCGGACGAGAGTGGAGAAGCCGGGGAGCGTGACCGTGATCTGGTACGGACCGAGGGGCAGGAGGATCGCCCGGAACCGCCCGGACGAATCGGTCGTCTCGCGTTTCTCGAAGTTGGTCGCCGTGTTCTTGACCGCGACCGTCGCTCCGGGAAGGACCGCGTTCGAGGGATCGACCACGGTTCCCTCGATGACGCCGGTCGTCGCCTGCGACTGGCAGAGACCGGGAACCGAAAGAACCAGAAGGAGAGCGAGAGCTACGAGGGAAGCGCGCCACCACGTCTTCGCCACGGGTACCTCCTTGCTGCTGAAGCGATCGCTGATTTCCGCTTTTTGTTGCCGCGAATCTATCCGCCGTTCGCGGGCAAGTCAATGAACGGAGAGCCGCGGTTTTCGGCGCGTTGCACTGCGGCGGGTGCAGGGCTGCGGGCCCTGTCCCCGCGGCAAACACAGTTGAGATATCCTGCGCCGCCATCGGCGGACCGCTGAGGCGACGGGCTTGACCACCAACACAATCGTTTTTCTCTTCCTGCTGATCGCAGGGTGCGCGGGAATCACCCTCTCGTTCGCCCGGACGCGTTCGCGCGCGGTCTTCGCCGAGGATGGGTTTGCCGAGCCCGGACGGCGGACGGTCGCGGTGCTCCTTCTCGCCGTGGTGCTCCTCCTGACGGTCGCGATCCCGTTTGCCGGCGGCTTCGCGGGCGAGCAGCCGGACACCGCCGACCTGACAATCGTCTCGCTATTCGCGGTGCACGCCATCCTGGTCTTCTTCCTGGCCTGCTACTACGCGCTCTCCGGGCGCCACTCGGTCGCGGATTTCCTGAAGATCCGGAGCACCCGCCCGATCGCCGACCTGTCGTCCGGGCTCCTGATCGGCGCGGCCGGCTGGCTCGTGACGATCCTCGCTGCCGTCGCGGTCCTGGGGATCTGGTGGCTGCTGCGGCACTCCGCCCCCGCTTCGTCCGAAGGGTCCTCGGTTTCCCCGACGATTCTCTGGATCGTGGGCCAGCCGATCGGGGTGAGGATCGCGATCGTCGTATCCGCGATGGTCGTCGAGGAGCTCTTTTTCCGGTCTTTCCTCCAGACCCGGGTGGGACCGCTTGCCGCCACGCTCATGTTCACGGCGGCGCACGGCGTCTACGGTCAGCCGCTGGTGCTGGTGGGGATTCTCGTGATCTCGGCGGTCCTCTCGGTGACGTTCGTGCTGTACGGGAACGTCCTCCCGTGCATCGTGGCGCACGGGACGTTCGACGCCATCCAGATGTTCGTGGTGATCCCGCTCGTGACGCGGGCGGCTACCGGCTGACGACGACTTTTTCGGGGACCGTCCGCGCGGGCAGGCCCGGGAGCGACGGAATCGCGCCGAAACCGACCGAGAGCAGGATGTCCGTCCCGGCGCGGGAGACCTCCGGAGACGGCGACCGGTCCTTCCGGGGACGCCGGATCGCCTGCTCGAATTTCTCGGCGGCGGCAGGGCTCTCGAACCGAAGCCGCCAGAGGTAGGAGAGCGAGCTCCCCGACGCGTAGAACGCGATCCGGTCGCCTCTCCAGCCCGCGGCCGCTTCCGACGCCTCCGCCTCCGGGATCGAGCGGCGCAGCAGATAGCGCAGCGACCACTCTCCGATCGTGTCCGAATAGAGGAGGTGTGACCCCGCCGGTCCGAGGCGGCCGGCGTTCGCGGGTAAGAGGTCGCCGGCAGGCGCCGGGCGCCGTTCCCCGTGGAGGATCTCGGAAGTCGAGGCGGGCGGGTCGGTCCAGAGCCGGTCGACTTCCTTCCAGCCGCCCCGCGCCACCGCCCGGCGGACGTACGCCGTCCCCTCGACGTAGGGGAAGAAGAGCTGCTCCACGAAGTACTCCGGCAGGTTCTTCGGCGCGTTCGCCTTCTCGAGGGCTCCCGCGGAGAGGAGCGGGGCCATCGCCTCCTCGACGGCCTGGTCGGCGCCGGGCAGGTCCTTCAGCGCCACGCGCACCATCACGAGCGTTGCCTCTCCCTCGAGCAGGCACTGCAGCGCCAGCGCGCGGTCCCCGTCGTCGCGCAGCGACTTGAAGCGCCGGTCGAGCCGGAGGTTCTGGTCCTGGAGCGCGTGGGTGAGCTCGTGCGAGTAGAGGAGCCGCTCGGCGACGTCGCCCGAACCGACGCCTTCCAACGCCTCGCCCCCCGCTCCCCGGACGACGAAGAATCGCCGCGGCTCCGGGTCGTAGAAGGCGACGACCTGGGATGCGTAGAAGTCGAGCAACCGCTCGACCACGTCCGGGGTCTCGTCGATCAGCCCGAGGACCGCGAGCGACCGGAGGGTCTCTTCGGGCGAGGCCGGAAAGGACTCGGTCAGCTTGACCCGCAGGAACGTCCGGAGCGACGCGGCGTCGATCTCGGAGGCGGCAACGGCGCCTTCGAAACGCCGTCCCCGGACGTCCTCGACCAGACGCGAGATCTCCTTGATTCGAGCGGGCAGGAGCGAGCTCGCCCCCACGGCGAGTAGCGGCAGGAGGAGCAGGGCGACGCGGGCGGAGCGGGCGGAGCGGGCGGAGCGGGCGCGACTCACCTCCGGGCAGGGTAGCATGCCCCTTTCGGGACACGGGACAGGGGACAGGGGACACGAAGGGTTCACTTTTTCCTGTCCCGTGTTCCGTGTTCCGTGTCCCGTATCCCGGCTCATGGATTAAGATGCGCCGATTTCGCCACGACAGCGTGAATGACGAAGACGCCACCGCTACAGGACGCCGGCCCGATCCGGATGTCCCTATCCAGCCGATTCGAGAACATCGAATTGGCGCAACACCTTTGTGGCAAACTCCTCGACGGGAGGAACGTTTCGGAGGAGACCAAGCA
>JBKPMI010000106.1:0-21096 GCA_046732075.1 Acidobacteriota bacterium
CGGTCCACGAAGGACTCCCCCAGGTCGAAGCGGGCGACGCGCCCGAGCCACTGCACGAACCGCTCCGGCAGCGGCCGGTCGAGGCCGTACAGGCGCCGCATCTCGGCCCGCGCCGCGGCCGAGACCCGCCTTCCGGACTCCGCCCCGCCGATCGCGGACGCGGGGCTTCCGGGAGCGAGGTGCATGAGGAGGAAGACGACGACGACGATCCCGAAGAGCGTCGGGATCGCGAGCGCGATCCGCCGGACGAGGAAACGGATCAGTGCGCGCTCTCCGGAGTCACGGAGTCGTCCGACCGCCCCCACCACGACAGCGGCCCTGGCCAGAAGCCGTAGAGGCCGAGCGGCGACGTGACCAGGCCGCCGATGCGGCGCCGGAACGCGTACTTCTGCGAGGCGTTGACGACGAAGACGACCGGAGCGTCGTCGCGGAAGATCCGATGGAGGCGGTGGTAGATCTCGCGGCGCCTGGCCGGATCGCGCTCGCGCCGCGCGTCCTCCATCAGGCGATCCGCCGCGGGATTCGCATAGAACGCCACGTTGACGCCTCCGGGCGGGAACTGGGACGAGTGCCAGTACGGATAGGGGTCCGGGTTCCCGTCCGACGCCGCCCACGCGAGCGACGCCGCCTCGTAGTCGCCGGCGTCGATCCTCTCGACGAAGGCGGCCCATTCCATCGGCCGCACGCGGGCCCGGACGCCCGCCTGGGCGAGCTCGGCCGCGAAGATTTCATCGAGCTGACGTCCGGCGGTGGATCCGGCGGAGCCGAGGAGGTCGAACTCGAACTCCCGGCCGGCCTTATCCCGCGTTCCGTTGCCGTTCGTGTCGCGCCAGCCCGCGCGGTCGAGAAGCTCGGCCGCCGCCCTCGGGTCGAACGGGAGCGGCGTGACCCGGGAGTCGTAGGCGGGCGAGTCGGGCGCCCACGGCCCCGAGATGATCCGCGCGGACCCGCGGTAGAGGCCGCGCACGATGGACGGACGGTCGAGCAGCATGGTCAACGCCCGCCGCACGCGGACGTCCGAGAAGAGCGGGGATCGGTTGTTCAAGGCGATGTAGTTGAAGTCGAGGTTGTAGAACTCGACGACCCGGCAGCACGCCGCGAACGTCCGGTCCGCGGCGGCGCGTTCCTTCAGCGACTGGTCGATCGCGGTCTCGTCCAGGGACCCCTCCGTCAAGGCCCGATACGCCACCGGGTTCTCCGGCATGACGCGGAACAGGATCCGGTCGAAGTGCCCGGGCGCGCCGGACCATTTGGGGTTCCGCTCGAGCTCGATCGACTCCTGGGTTTTCCACCGCACGAACCGGTATGGCCCGTTCGAGAGCGGAGCCCGGTTTTCCCGCACTTTCAGGAAGGGACGTCCCGCGTAACGCTTCTCTGGAAGAAGCGGCAGCGTGAATGCGTACGCGTGCATGGCGTCGGCAGACCGGAACCGGACCCGGAAGCTCGTCGCGTCGATCGCCTCGACGATGTCCGCATCCGCGAAAAGCGGCTTGAAGACCGGCGACGGAATCTTCGGATCCCGGATCTGCCGGATCGTGAAGACCGCGTCCCCGGCGGTGACGGCGGTGCCGTCCTCCCACGCCGCGTCCTTACGCAGGAAGAGGCGGTACTCGCGGCCGTCGTCGGAGACCTCCCACTTCTCCACGAGGCCGGGCGCCAGATCGAGGCGCGCGTCGAAGTCGAGAAGCTGCCGGGAGACGTACTGCAGCACCTGTTGCTCGGGCAGGCCCGACTGGAGAACCGCGTTCAGGGTCGTCGGCTCTCCGAGGAGCCGGCGCCGGAGGACGCCGCCTTCGACGGGAGTGCCCTCCTTCGACTCGTCCAGGAAACCGAGCGGCGGCGCGGCGGTCTCGGTCGGCTTGAGAGCGGAACCGGGGGTGGGGCCCGCACCGACTGCGCTCTCCCGGGCGCGGCAGGCGGCCAGAAATCCGACGAGAAAGAGGAGCGGAAGGCGTTTCAACGCCGCAATTATGCGGCCGCTCGTGTCCGGACTACCGCTTCCCGTCCACCCCTCCGAAGGACGCGGCGGCCACGTTGTGGGCCGCGTCGGTGGCGCGCACGAGCAGATACCCGGAGCGGTCCTCCGGCTTCAGTTGGATCGAATACGTCTCTTTCCGGGAATCGGCGAGGCCGTCTTCCGGCACGAGCGGCAGCCACTCTTTCGCGTTGACGCTGTACTCGACCTCGACGACGGGAGACGCGGAATCGACCACCTCGAAGCGCAGGGGGTTGTCGGAGCCGGCCGTCCGGCGAATGACGGGCGGGGTGTTGTCGACGAGCACGGGACTCGACTCGCGCGTCGCCGTCTTCTCCTCGCCCGGATTGGACTCGGCGTCCGACGCCTTCAGCCGGAAAACGTAGTCGCCGTCGGGCAGGGAGCTCGTGTCGAACGAGTAGAAACTGTCCCGGACGTCGGACTTCAGCGGAATCCAGCGCGCCGAGCCGGCCGGCCGGAACTCCAGGTCCGACATGACGGAGTCCCCGTCGGGGTCCGTCGTCTTCCAGGTCAGCGTCCGGTAACCCTTTCGCAGGAGCTTCCGCGGCGGCGCCTCGGCTTTCGACTCGTCCAGGCTCGTGAAGATTCCCTTCTCGTCGGGGGCCGTGGTCTCGAAGACGTTCGAGCCTCCGCCGGCCGAGCGCGCGAAAACCTCGGATGGACCCATCGCGAAGAAGGCCTCGATGACCGGGGCGGCGTTGCGGTTCCGGTAGGCGGCCTCGACGCGGCGGACGGTCGGCGACGCGGTTCCGGGCGACGACATCCGGAGCTTCCACTGCAGGTAGCGGCCGGGCGGAGCGGACACCCGGGGAGAGTCGGCAGCGGGCCGGTAGTCGGACCACGAGCTCCACGTGGTGTCCGGAGCGGCGGACTCTCCCGACCGGAAGGCGACCTCGAGCTTCGATGTTGCCGGGACGTCCCCTTCGAACCGGAACGCTCCGAAAACGCTCGTCCGGCCGGTGTCCTTGACGGGCGCGACGTACTCGCCCGTCCGGGCCCCGTCGCGGATCCGGTAGAACGCGCTCGCCCCGTTGGTCGCGAGGGCATCGCCCGCCACGATCGAAACCTGCTTCTCGTCGAGGGTGCGTTCGAGCGCCGAGGTGTCACGCGAGATCCGGTAGAGCCGTCCCTTCGGGCCGGTGCCCGCCAGCACCGAGGCGGAGTCGGCGTCCCCCAGGTCGAAGACCATTTCCTCGGAGCTCGACCAGACCGCGCGCGGCGGCTCGTCCTTTTCGAACAGAACGACCTCCGAGGAGAACGCGCCCCGCGCCGGCGGCCGGGCCGGCGCCAGGCGCGGCGTCCCCACGCTCACCGTGACCTCGGGCTTCTTCTCCTTGTCGTCCCCGGAGTCCGGCGTCGCGGCGGCGGGCCGGGGCGTCCGCGGATTCGTCGGAGGGGGCGCGGCGACCGGCTCCCCCACGCTCGTCGCGTCCGAGGAGCTGACCGCCGCCCAGACGCGCCCGTCCGCCGCCGACGCGATCGCGGTCACTTCGGTCTTCGAGGAGTCGTAGACGGTCGTCACGTTTCCGGCCCGGTCGACCTTGAGGACGAGCCCGGAACCGGACGTCCCCGCCCACACGTCGCCGCCTGCGGCCGCGTGCAGGGTGCGCACGTGGGGCTCGGTCGACGCGTGGATCCGCCGCCCGCTGCCGGACGGGTCGACGCGGTGGATCTCGCCGGGCAGGCCCGTGGCCACGTAGAGCGACGGACCGGAGAAGGCGAGCGCCCACACGTACTGCGCCTTCGTGTCGTAGAAGAGCGCGGGCTTCCCCTTCTCGATGCGGTAGACCTTGCCGCCCGGAGAGGCGCCCGCGAAGACCGTGCCGTCGGCCCCGAGGGCGATGGCCGTGACCTGCTTCTCCGCCAGGGTCGCGAACGTCTCGACTTTTCCGGCCGGCGAGATCCGCAGGATCCGGCCGGCCTCTCCGGTCGCGAGGTATACGTCGCCCCCCTTCGCGGTGACCGCGTCGTAGAGCACGGCCTCGCCCACGCCTTCCACACGCTCGAGCGACCGCGAGAGGACGAGTTCACCGTCCACGGTGACCGCGACACCGCGCGCCTCGCCCGCGGAGAAGTCGCCCGTCGAGTCGGACGTCCAGATCCGGGCGGTCGCGGCGCCGGCGACCCGGGAAACGAGCACCGCGGCGAGGAACGCCGCGACGCGCAACAGAAGCGGGGCTCTCACCAGTTGTCGGGCAGGACTTCCAGGTTGAGCTGCACCGATCCGGTGACCGGCACGGGCTGCTCGACCGAAACGCTCTGCAACCGAACCCAGGAGAGGTCCGGAGTGCCGTCGCCCGGTCCGCGGTCGCGCAGGAGAGCGGCGACCGACGGCGGCAGCGCGGCGAGCGGCTCTCCCGCCACAACCGCGCCCGCAGCCTTGCGGTACGCGATCATGTTGAGGCTGTTCGGCGGCCGCATGCGCTTCAGGAAGTCCAGGACCTGGTCGAGAGACTGCGGGTCGGCCGGGTAGACCGCGAGGTCGTACGAGGTGGCCGCGTTGCCGTCGCCCACGAACACGGTGAGCGGACCCGGAGGAGTGTCTTTCGGGATGTCGAGGTCGAGGGTGACGCGGCGGGAACCTCCGCGGAAGTCGACGATATCGACCCGCACCGGGACGCGCTCGCCCGCCCGGAACCGCTCCTTGCGCGGCTCGACGTTGACGATGCGCCCGTTCTGCAGTCGGTCGGAGTGGCGGATCTCGACGTCGACCCCCAGGATCGGGAGGTCACGGAATTCGTTCGCCATGAGGTAATTCGCCAGCACCGCGAGCGACATCACCGCGTCCTCGCGCGCCTGAAGCCCCGAGAACACCGTGTCCCAGCGGACCTCGCGGCCCGGCGTCTTGATCGCCGACTTCCACACGAGGGTTCGCTCGCCCGAGCGTTTCTCGAGGGTGGTGAGGACGTTGTCGATCGCGACCGCGGCCAGGACCGGCGTCAGCATCGAGTTGTGCACGGCTTCGAAGCGGTACGTCTGCACGGGAAGCTCGTCGGACGCGATCCGGACCGTGATCGGGACCATCTTCGCCCGCGTGCCGAACGTCCCGAGGATCCCGGTCGACCGGTCCTGCGTGACCGATCCGAAGACCGGACCGGTGTCTGCGAACTTGAACGACCGATAGACCGACGGCAGCACGGTCAGAACGGCGGCCTGCGCCATCGGCATCTCGATCGGCCCCATCGAGAGAAAGGGATGCCCGAACGCGAGCAACGAGTCGCGGTCCACCCAGGTCACCGTGCCGGTCGCCGCGAGCAGCATGTCCCCGGAGAGAAGGACCGTGGACAGCGACGAGCCCGGCTGCACCGGGGTCGCCGGACCGGGCTTCGCGGACTGGCCCGAGGATCCCGCGGGCGCGGCCACCCAGCCGGCCGCCTGCGCGACCTTGTCGAAGAACCAGCCGGGCGAGCCGCCGGCTCCGCCGGCGAACGACACCGGCACCGGCAGGGTCGCGAGCGAGCTGGACGAATCGGAGCGCCGGAATGGAGCGAGAAGTGCGTCCAGCGCGCCCGAGAACCGGCGCTCCGTGAAGGTCGCGGCGAACTGCGAGGCGCGCACCGCCGGGCCGCCGATCGGCACCGGAGGAGCCGGCGGGGCGTGGCGGATGTCGAGCATGCTCTGGATGGGGGTGATGCCGCAGACCGGGTCCTTGGAGAAGGGCCAGCCGTAGGCGAGGGCGCCCACGAGCTTGCCGTCCACGTAGATCGGGCTCCCGCTCATCCCCGCGATGATCCCGGAGTGCTCGAGCCCCGCGCCCGACACCTTCGCGAGCACCAGATCCTGCTTGGGGGCGTAGCGCTTCAGCACCCCGAGGATCTCGACGTCGAACCGCTGGATTCCCTGGCCGCCGCCGAGGTCCGAGAACCCGTACCCCTTCATTCCGGCCACCAGCTTCTCGACCGGATAGATCTCGGCCGGTACGTCGGTGGGAAGACCCGGTGGCGCCGCGATCGCCGGGACCGGAGGCGACGGAGAGCCGGCGAGGACCACCCCCGGCGGGAGCGCCAGGGCGACGACCAGACAGAGACTCGAACGGATTCGGGACCTCACGTTGTCGAAAACGCCTGCCCTTCTCTTGTCCATTCCCCCGTGGGAGTTCTCCGTTCTCGGTGGTCAGCTCTCTGCGGCGGAGAACTGAGAACTGACAGCGGAGAACCCTTCTTCTTTGACGCTCCTCGGTGCGTATGTTACGTTCGATCCCGATGATATTCGCCGGGTTTCAGGCCGTCTCGGTCGAAAATCTCGGCGAAGGACAGGGAATTCTCTCGTTCTTCAAGGAGGCCGGGCCGACCGCCAAGGTCGTCCTCGGGATCCTCCTCTTCTTTTCGCTCGTCTCCTGGATCATCATTTTCGCCAAGTTCTACCGGCTGCGGCGGGTCTCCCGGCAGTCCGAAAAGTTCGTCGAGTTCTTCCGCAAATCGCGCCGCTTCTCGGAGGTCAACACCGTCGCCAGCCAGCTGACGGAGACTCCCCTTTCGACCCTGTTCAAGGCGGGCTATGCCGAGCTCGACGCCCAGGTGAAGGCGAACCGGCCGGACGATCCGGGGGCCACGGCGAGCGGCGTGACGCTCAGTCAGCGCTTCCTGATCCGCAACATTTCCGGAATCGAGCGGGCACTCGAGAGGGCGATCGGCGTCGAGCTCTCGCGGCTGACCAAGTACATGACGTTCCTGGCCACGACCGCGGCGGCATGCCCGTTCATCGGTCTCTTCGGGACCGTCTGGGGAATCATGCAGTCGTTCCGGGCGATCGGCACGACGGGCTCGACTTCGATCGTCGCGGTCGCCCCCGGAATCTCGGAGGCGCTCGTCAACACCGCGGCCGGGCTGGCGGCGGCGATTCCCGCGCTCATCTTCTACAACTACTTCATGGGGAAGGTGCGGCAGCAGCGCGCGGGAATGGAGGATTTTTCCCTCGAGTTCATCAACCTGGCGGAACGGAACTTCACCTGAGGTGTCCTCGGGAGTGAGTCCGGAGTCTTAGGACTTCGGACTTCGAACTTTTATGGCCTTCCAGCGCGAAAGCGGCGACCCGTTCGACCACCTGGCGGACATCAACGTCACGCCGCTCGTGGACGTGATGCTCGTGCTGCTCATCATCTTCATGGTGACCGCGCCCATGCTCCACCAGGGCGTGGCGGTCGCGCTTCCGAAGACCGCCACGACGAACCTGCCGGCGACCATGGAAGACCCGGTGATGCTGTCGATCACGCGAGACGGCCTCTACTACATCAACGAGACTCCGGTGGCGCGCGGTCTCCTGCGGGATCGACTCGAACGTTTCCTGCGCGGCCGCAAGGATCGATTCGTGCTCCTCAAGGCCGATCGGGGCCTCTCCTACGGGACGGTCGTCGAGACCCTCGACCTCCTGAACCGGATGGGAATCGAGGGCCTCGGGATGGTCACGGACACGACGGGCGCCC
This sequence comes from Acidobacteriota bacterium, assembly GCA_046732075.1. GTDB lineage: Bacteria > Acidobacteriota > Thermoanaerobaculia > UBA5066 > Gp7-AA6 > Gp7-AA6. The sequence continues at coordinate 7,419 of JBKPMI010000106.1, forward strand.
GGACCGCGCCGGCGCGGTAGAGGATCGGCGCCCTTGGACACGGTCGGCGATCTCATCTGGGAACGGGGCCGGGAGCGTTTCCCTTGGGGGATCGGAACCATTCTCGCGGTCCTTCTCCACGGATCGATCGCCGCCGCCCTCATCTACTCCGCGTCGATGCACCCCACCCGCTTCGTGAACCCCCGGACCGTGGCGGTTCGCCTCCTCCCGGCCGGCTCGCTCAAGGGAGGCGCGGCGCCCGCGCCGGCTCCGGTTCCGCCGCCCGAGCCCGAGAAGAACAAGATCGTCAAGCCGGCGCCGGAGGACGCTCCGCCGCCCCCGACCGACAAGGCCGTCCTCCTGCCGTCGAAGGAAAAGGAGAAGAAGACCGCCACCGCCTCGAGGCCCGCGCCCGAACGCGCCCGCGCGCCCGAAGTGAGCCTGCCGTCGGCCGGCGAGAGCGCCGGTGGAGGGTCCGGCGGCCCGGTGGGCGCCGGCGGAAACGTGGGCGTCTCGGGAGCCACGCTCGACAACGCCGACTTCAAGTACTCCTACTACATCGAGCGGATGCTGGTGGCGATCGGCCTCAACTGGTTCAAGCCCGGGCAGGCGGGAGACATCTCGCCCGTCATCCATTTCCGGATCGAGAAGGACGGCACGATTTCCGACGCCTCCGTCGAGCGGTCGAGCGGCCTCCCGTTCGTGGATCGCGCCGCGCTGCGCGCCGTGATCTCGTCCTCGCCCCTTCCTCCGCTGCCGTCGGAGTACGGGGGCAGCCAGCTCGGCGTTCACCTGAAATTCGATTGACCACTCAACTTGGGGGTCCGATGCGACGAATCGTCGTCACCGCCTTTGCCTTGACCGGACTCATCCTTCCCGTCGTCGCCGCGGCGCAGACCGGGCAGACGCAGGGAAACCAGGATCTCTGGATCTCGATCAATAAGCCGGCCGCCCGGAAGGTGGCGATCGCCGTGCCCGATCTCCTGACGCCGGGCACCGCGACCCTGAAGTCGACCGTCACCGATCCGTTCACCGCGACGCTGCGGTCCGACCTGGAGTACTCCGGCGCCTTCGCGGTCGCGGACCCCGCTCACTACCCGGCGGGACGCGGCGACCCGACGACGCCGGAAGCCGCCGACTCCTGGAGAGGGGGCGGCTCCGAGTACCTGGCGGACACGCGGGCGCAGGTCTCGGGCGATCGGGTCTCGGTGGAGGCCCGAGTCTGGGACCTCGGCGTCCGGAAGATGATCATGGGCAAGCGCTACTCGGGGGGCGTCACCTACGTGGAGCGGATCGCCCATACCGTCGCCAACGACATCGTCAAGCAGTTCACCGGGAAGGACGGACTCTTCCTCTCGAGCATCGTGTTCGTCTCGGACCGCGACGGCTCCAAGGAGATCTACGCCATGGACTTCGACGGGAGGAACGTCCGGCGGCTGACGTCCGTACACTCCCTCGCGCTCTCCCCCGCCGGGAGCAAGTCGGGGAAGATCGCGTACACCAGCTACGCGAAACTCTTTCCCCAGCTCTGGATGATGAACGCGGACGGCAGCGGCAAGCGGGAAATCACCACCGGAATCGAGCTGAATGCGTCTCCGACGATCTCCCCGGACGAGAGCCAGCTCGCCTTCGCCGGGTCGTCCAAGGGAAACACCGACATCTACGTCGTGAGCGCGGGGGGCGGCGGTCTCCGGCGCCTGACGACCACCCGGGCGATCGAGGCCTCGCCGGCCTGGTCGCCGACGGGCCGGCAGATCCTCTTCACGTCGGACCAGTCCGGGAACCCGCAGATCCACGCGGTCGACCCGGAGGGCACGGGCGCGCGGCGCGTCACGTTCGCCGGGAACTGGAACGACGAGGCGTCCTGGTCCCCCGACGGCGCCCGGATCGCGTTCGCCTGCCGCAACGAGGGGGACTTCAACATCTGCCTGATGGACTTCGCCAACGGGCAGACCGTCCAGTTGACCGGGGAAGGCTCCAACGGGCACCCGACCTGGTCTCCCGACGGGGAGAAGATCGTGTACTCCTCTCGGCGAGGCGGCCGGACCCACATCTACACGATGGACCTGAACGGACAGAACAAGAGACAGCTCACCGACTCGGGGAACAATCTCCAACCGGTGTGGATCCCCTGAAACGGGGACACGGGACACGGGACAGGGAACAGGAAAGACGGGTAACGAGAACGAACGGAACAGTTTCAATTCAATCTGACGCGGCTGCGCGTGCTATATTCCGCACCTGGTGCCCGCCGCCGGGCCGGGCGCAAACCTGCTGACGGACAAGGAGAAGGTATGAAGAGGCACTCGATCCCCGTCGCCTTGGTGGCGATTCTTTTCACGGTGGTCTTCCCTATCGCCGGATGTAAGAAGAAGCCCCCGACGACCACCGCCGAAGCCCGGCCACCGGTCGAGGAGCCCGCGCCTCCGGAGACCCGCGTCCCGCCTCCGCCCTCGACGGCTCCGCGCGAGCCGGTCGAGACCGAGGTGCTGACGCAGGAGATCTCGGAGATGAACAAGAAGGGCTACCTGCAGGACGCGTACTTCGACTACGACGCTTCGGACCTGCGCGACGACGCGCGAACGAACCTCTCCGCGAACGCGGAGTGGCTGAAGCGCTATCCCTCGATCCAGGTCCTGGTCGAAGGCCACTGCGACGAGCGCGGCACGTCGGCGTACAACCTCGCGCTGGGCGACCGCCGCTCCAACGCCGCGCGCGACTATCTCGAGTCGCTCGGGGTTTCCTCGTCGCGCGTCCGCACCGTTTCCTACGGCAAAGAGCGCCCGTTCTGCACCGACGCCACCGAGGATTGCTACCAGCAGAACCGCCGGGCGCATTTCGTCATCACAGCGAAGTAGGAATCCCGTGATCCCCCGTCATCGACTTCCGATCTCCGCCGCCGTGCTTCTCGCGGCCGCCATCGGCGCCGTGGGCTGCGTGTCCTCGGACGACATCGAGGGCCTGCACCGCCAGATGAACGACATCGAGACGCAGATCCAGGCGCTCGAGCGCAAGTCGTCGAGCAAGGAAGAGGTGGCGCGCCTGAACTCGAGCGTCTCGGAGCAGACCCAGCAGCTGCTGAAGTCGAACGCGGATACGGGCGTGAAGCTGGGTGAGCTCTCGACCGCGATCGAGCAGCTCCAGGCGAAGCTGGAGGACACCAACCGGCGCCTTTCCCAGCTCTCGCAGCAGATCGCGGAGACCCAGGGCGACCTGCTCCGCATGCGCGGCGGCACGTCCGCCCTGCCTCCCGGGACGCCGCCCGGCGGCATGACGCCGGCGAACCCGGCGTCTCCCCGGATCGGAGAGCCTTCCGCGAACCCCGGCCGGACCGCGCCGACCGACGCGGTCGTCCGCCCCGCCGCCGGGCCCTCGGAGCTCTACGACACGGCCTACGCCGACTACACGAAGGCGCGCTACGCGCTGGCGATCCAGGGTTTCCAGGAGTATCTGCAGGCGTATCCGTCGACCGATCTGTCGGACAACGCGCAGTACTGGATCGGCGAGTCGCACTACGCCCAGAAGAAGTACACCGACGCGATCGCGGACTTCGACCGGCTGCTCAAGGACTGGCCCAAGAGCGACAAGGCGCCCGCCGCGCTGCTCAAAAAGGGCTACGCCCTCCTCGAGCTGGGCCAGAAGGCAGAGGCCGTCGTCCAGCTGCAATACGTCATCCACGAGCACCCCGCCTCCGAAGAGGCGAGGCTCGCGCGCGCCCGCTTGAAGACCATCGGGGTCGAAGCGCGATAACTTCGGCTACCGGCTACCGGCTACCGGCTACCCGAACAAAGAAATCAGATAAGGATTAGTCATGGCCAACATCAAGTCCGCCCAGAAACGCATGCGCCAGACGGTCGGCCGTCAGGCGCGGAACAAGAGCGTGCGGTCGCGCCTGCGCACCGCGGTCAAGAAGCACCGCGCCACGGAAGGCGCGGACAAGCCGAAGAGCCTTGCCACCACGTACTCGGAGATCGACCGGGCCCGCAAGAAGGGCGTCATCCACAAGAACGCCGCGGCGCGGTACAAGTCCCGGCTCGCGAAGGCTGCGGCCAAGAAGACCTAGTCGGTACCTTGGTAACAAGGTAACAACGTACCAGTTTCGGCTCCCGGCTCCCGGCGCCCGCCTCCCGGCTAGAACCCCTCGAGCACGCTCGACACGAGACTTGCCGCGAAGCGCTCGGCGACCCGGTCGATCGCCTCGTTCTCGCGGTCCACGTAGGAGGCCGCGCTCGCCGGCAGCGTGTAGTTCTCGCGAAACGTGTAGGAAGGGTTCTCCCAGAGGACCGTCTCGTCCGGGAGGGTCTTCAACGACACCCGCGCGGTGATCGCGACCTGGTACTCCTTGGCGCGACCCTCCTCGTCGTACGCCACGGCGTAGAGGTCGAACTGGGTGACCGCTCCGGAGAGCTCGGCGTCCGCGTTCCGCGCGTCCGCCCGCACTTCGAACCGGCCGCGGGTGGCGAGCTCCCGCGCGACCTCCCGGGACACCCGCTGCTCGACGCCCACGCGGGACGTCGCGTTCTGGAGCGTCTGGAAGCGGATGACGCGGACGGTCGCCGGGAGCGTCGAGCCCCGCCCCACCAGCGAATAGCCGCAACCGGCGGCGCCGAGCAGGAGGGCAGCGGCGAGGGCGGCGGTCGCCGGCCTCAACGGACGACCAGGTTCAGGAGGCGGTCCGGAACGTAGACCGAGCGGGTGATCTCGCGCCCCTCGACCCATGGCCGGATCTGGGAATCCTGCCGCGCGAGCTCGACGGCCGTCGCCTCCCCCTCGCCCCGCTCGACGTCCAGGCGGCCGCGGACCTTGCCATTGACCTGCACGACGAGGGTGACGCGGGGGGTGGTCGCGAGCTCGGGGTCGTACTCCGGCCACGGCGCCTCGAGAAGGAAGGGTTTCTCCCCGAGCCTCTCCCACCACTCTTCCGTCAGGTGCGGCGCGATCGGGTGCAGGAGCTTCAGGAGGGTCTTCACCGCGCCCCGGAGGACCTGCGGGGTCTCCGAGCCGCTCTCCAGGGCCTCCCCGATCGCGCGCTGGAACTCCATCAGCGCGGCCACCGCCGTGTGGAAGTGAAACCGCGCGGCGTCCTCCGTGACCCGGCGGATGGTCCGGTGCTCGAGGCGGACGAGGGGCGTGTCCGAGGGGCCGGACCCGGCCGCCGCGTCTGGCCCGAGCTCGGAGACGCGCGTGCAGACGTCGTGGACGCGGTTCAGGAAGCGGGACGCGCCGGAGACGCCATCCTCCGACCACTCCGACTCCTTTTCGGGGGGACCGATGAAGAGCGTGTAGAGCCGCACCGTGTCGGCGCCGAACCTCTCGATCAGCTCGTCCGGCGAGACCGTGTTGCCGCGCGACTTGGACATCTTCTCGACTTTGCCGGTCGCGGCGTTCAAGCGCGTGATCATCCCCTGGTTGAAGAGGCGCTCGAACGGCTCCTCCAGGTCGACCAGGTCCATGTCCTTCAACACTCGGCAGACGAACCGCGCGTAGAGGAGGTGCAGGATCGCGTGCTCGATGCCGCCGACGTACTGGTCGACCGGCATCCAGCGCCGCGCGCGCTCCGAGTCGACCATCCGCCGCTCGTCGTGCGGGTTCAGGAACCGGAGGTAATACCAGGACGAGTCGACGAACGTGTCCATCGTGTCGGTCTCGCGCCGGGCCGGCTCGTTGCACTGCGGACAGCGGGTCTCGACGAACGCCCGCGACTTCTCGAGGGGGTTGCCCTCCGCGCCGAGGAACTCGACGTCCTCGGGAAGCAGGACCGGGAGGTCCTTGTCCGGCACCGGCACGACGCCGCAGCGCGGGCAGTGGATCGCGGGGATCGGAGTACCCCAGTAGCGCTGCCGCGAGATGAGCCAGTCGCGGAGGCGATAGCCGACCTTCCCCTTGCCGAAGCCCCTGGCCTCGACCCACTCGACCGCGCGGCGGATCGCCTCCGGACCGGAAGGCGTGCCGTTCCAGTCCCCCGAGCCGTAGAGATAGCCGCCGTGGGGAGCGGCCTCGGTCATCGTCGCGGGATCGAGCTCCGCCTCGTCCGTGCGATAGACGGGCCGGATCGGAAGGCCGTACTGCCGCGCGAACTCGAAGTCGCGCTGGTCGTGCGCCGGAACGCCCATGATCGCGCCGGTCCCGTACTCGGGCAGCACGAAGTTCGCGATCCAGACCGGGATCGGCTCCCCGGTGGCCGGGTTGAGCGCGTGGAACCCGGTGTCGCGCCCCTCCTTCACGCCCCCCTCGGCCTCACGGTCGAGCCGGGACTCGCGGCGGACCTTTTCGACGAACTCCTCGATCCCCGCGCGATCCGGAGACCGCTCGGCCAGCGTGGAGACCGCGGGATGCTCCGGGGCGAGCGCCAGGAAAGTGGCGCCGTAGAGCGTGTCCGGCCGCGTCGTGAAGACCGCGATCGGGTCGACGAGCGCTTCCACCCGGAAGAAGATCTCGGCGCCCTCCGAGCGTCCGATCCAGTTGCGCTGCATGGTCTTCACGCGCTCGGGCCACTCCGGCAGGCCGTCCAGGCCCGCGAGCAGCCGCTCGGCATAGTCGGTCACGCGGAAGAACCATTGCGTCAGGTCGCGGATCTCCACGACGTCGTCGGACCGCTCGCAGCGGCCGTTCACGACCTGTTCGTTGGCGAGGACCGTGCGGCATCCCGGGCACCAGTTGACGGGCGCCGTCTTCCGGTACGCGAGGCCGCGCTCCCACATCCGGAGGAAGAGCCACTGGTTCCACCGGTAGTAGCCGGGATCGCAGGAGGCGAGCTCCTTCGACCAGTCGTAGAGGAGCCCGAGCGCCCGGAGCTGCTCCTTCATCCGCGCGATGTTGTCCTGCGTGTAGATCCGGGGGTGGACGCCGCTCTGAATCGCGGCGTTCTCGGCCGGCAATCCGAAGGCATCCCAGCCCATCGGGTTCAGGGCATGGCGGCCGGCCATCCGCTCCCGGCGGTAGAGCGCGTCTCCGAGGATGTAGTTGCGACCGTGTCCCACGTGCAGGCGGCTCGCCGACGGGTACGGGTACATGTTCAGCATGTAGAACTCGTTCCCGGGCCGGGCGGTGTCGACCTGCGCCACCCGAGCCTCTTCCCAGCGGCGGCGCCACTTCTCCTCGATCCGGGCCGGATCGTAGCGATCGGTCATCCGGGCGATCGTAAAACGTAAACCGAAAAACGTAAAACGAGTGTCTCTGCGTTTCACGTTTCACGTTTTACGTTTCACGGCTCCCTTGCCCGGAGAAGGAGGCGAGTTCCGCCTGCCGGGATGCTCTGATACGCCAGCCCGCCGGACATCGCCACGGGCGTCAGCCGCAGGTCTTTCGGCTTTGCGTAGGCGCGGCGGGCGAACGGCAGGTAGCGCGCGTCGACGCCGTTCACCGAGGCGCTCGGATCCGAGAACGCGAAGCCGCGGTCCGGGTAGTGAACCTCGATCCAGCGGTGATAGGCGCCGCCGATCTGCCGGTCGTAGCCGGGGGCGCCCGGCTCCATCCGCAGCACGCCCTGGACCGTTCGCGCGCGGATTCCGGCCCGGCGGAGGAGGTCGACCGCGAGTTCCGAGAGCCCCACGCAGTTCGCGTGTCTCTCCGCGAAGACTGCGGTCGGGTCCTGGCGCCGGACCCGGTCCGGGTCGTATCGCACTGCCGCGGCCAGCGCCGACAGGATTCTCTCGACCGCGACGGCCTCGGTCGTCGCGCCCCGGACGGCCGACTCGGCGAACGCATCGCGATCCGGGGCCGGCGGAAGCGTCTTGTCGCGCGTCAGCCCGGTCGGAAACGGCGCGCGGCTCGCGAGCGGAGAGTCGCTCACCCGCACCGACAGCTCGACCGACCCCGCGGGTCCGGCCGCAACGGCGAGCGAGTAGCCGTCGTTGTCGAACTGGTCGAAGAGCCGCGCGGCGTCCCCATCCCCCCGGTATCGCGCGACCTGCTCGCCCGCGAAGACGACCGGCGCGGGAGTCCCGGCGAGGAGGACGAGAGCGGCGCCCAGAAACGCGGAGGCCGCCCGGATCACGCGAGCGCCGGGCCCGCGCGCCCGGACTTCAACACCCCGTCGAGGATGCCGTTGATGAACTGCGAGGATCGCGGCGTCGAGAATCGCTTGGCGATCTCGAGGGCCTCGTCGATGACCACGGGACGCGGAGTCTCCGGCTCGTGCAGGAGCTCGAACAGGGCCATCCGAAGAATGTTCCGGTCGACGATCGGCATGCGCATCAGGCGCCAGTGGTCGGCCTGGCGCGAAATGAGCGCATCGAGCGCGTCGCGGTGTTCGAGGGTGCCTGCGACCAGCCGCTCCGTGAAGCTCCGCGTTCCCGAGGATGCGGTCTGAAAGTCCTCGGAGCGCAGGAACATCTCGGCCGGCGCGGTCCCGGCGATGTCGTGCTCGAAGAGCATCTGAAGCGCGAGCTCGCGCGCTTTGCGGCGGGCGCCCAGGCTACTTCCTCCGGAGGCCCCGCCGGACGTTGGCCATCTCGACCGCCGCCTCGACCGCCTCGGCGCCCTTCGAGACCCGGGCCCTCGCCTGGTCCATCGTGTCGCACGTCAGCAGGCCGAATCCGACCGGGACCCCGCTCTGCGCGGAGAGGTTGGCGAGCGCGGTCGCGACCGCGTGACCCAGCACCTCGTGGTGGCTGGTCTCGCCCCGCACGATCGCCCCCAGGACGACGAGCGCGTCGGGCGACTCCGCATCGAGGAGCGCCTTCGCCGCGGCGGGGATCTCGAACGCGCCGGGGACGCGGACGAGGACGACGTCCTCGGCGAGCGCGTCGTGCTCCTCGAGAGCTTCCAGTGCCGAGCGCAGGAGCGCGTCGGTCACCGTCGGGTTCCAGCGGGCGCAGACGACGCCCAACTTCAGTCCCCGGGCATCGAGGCCGCCCGTGCGCTCACGGGGCGCGAAAGTCGGAGCGACGCGGCGAACTGCTCGATTTCCCAAGGATCGTCCTCTCTGAGAAGAGAGAATTCTAACCCGCCTCGCCTCCCGGCGAAAAGAGACGGCCGAGCAGCGGCTCCCCGCCGAAGCTTCGTTCGTAGCGCCGGCGGAACTCCTCGGCGGAGTATCGCGGCGGCTGCGGGCCTTCGGACTCGAGCACGATCGCGGCCGCGACGCTGCCGATCCGGCCGGCGACCTCCCACGGGGCGCCGATCCGGATTCCGCGGACGAGCCCGGCCCGGTAGGCGTCGCCGACGCCGGTGGGGTCGAGCGCGCCCTTTTCCAGGAGGGCGATCGGGATCTGGTGACGCTCCCGAGCGCGCGGCCCCACGACGGAGATGGTCGACCCCTTCGCGCCGTGGGTGACGACGAGAGCGGGGACGCGCGCCTCCAGCTCCTGGACCGAGAAGCCCGTCTTCTGCCGCAGGATGCCGTACTCGTAGTCGTTGACGATCAGGATGAAGGCGCCGTCCAGTCCGGCCGCCAGGTCTTCACCCGAGAGACGCGCGACCTGCTGGCTGGGGTCGAAGAGGAACGGGATCGAGAGGTCGCGGCACTCCCGCGCGTAGCGCGCCATCGCCTCCGGGTCGTTCGGGGAGATGACCACCAGCGCCGCATCGGCGACCGCCTCCCCGTCGAGGGAGAGGTCGCGGGCCCGCGCCATCGCGCCGGTGTAGAAGGACGCGAGCTGGTTCTGGTCCCGGTCGGTCGAGACGAAGAAGGACGCCGTGAACACGTCGTCCTGGATTGCGAGGCCGGAGACGTCGATCCCCTGGCGCCCCAGCCAGTCCCGGTACTCGACGCCGTCACGGCCGGCCGTCGCGAACAGGAGCGGGCGGTCCCCGAGCAGGGCGAGGCCGTAGGCGATGTTCGCGGCGCACCCTCCCGGCACGCGGCGCATGTCGTCCACGAGGAACGAGACGGACAGCCGGTGCATCTGGTCGGGGATCAGGTGCTCGACGAAACTGCCCGGAAAGCTCATCAGGTAGTCGAACGCGACCGACCCCGTGACGACCACGCGGCCCGACTCCGGGAGCATCACAGGTACTTCCCGACAAGCGGCGCGAGCCGGCGGCGCGCCTCCTCCGGGATCTTCGACCGATCCGTGATGATCGCGAAGGCGAGCGCCGACCGGCACGGGCAGCCGCGGTCCGCCTTCACCCGACCGACCGCCTCGCGCATCGTGCGGCGCGCCGCGGCCGCGTTCTCGCGGAGTACGGCGAGCACGGCCTCCACCGAGACGGCCTCCCCTTTCTCGCGCCAGGCGTCGTAGTCGGTGACGAGCGCGAGCGTGGCGTAGCAGATCTCGGCTTCCCGGGCGAGCTTCGCTTCGGTCAGGTTCGTCATCCCGATCACGTCCGCGCCCCACGAGCGGTAAAGAAGCGACTCCGCGCGGGTCGAGAACTGCGGCCCCTCCATGCAGACGTACGTTCCACCGCGCCGCGCGGAGAGACCCGCGGCCGCGGCCGCGTCCACGAGCGCCCCGGCGAGCTCCGGGCACACCGGGTCCGCGAAGGAGACGTGCGCGACCAGCCCGTCACCGAAGAAGGTGTCGGGGCGGTGCCGGGTGCGGTCGATGAACTGCTCCGGGATCACGGCGAGGCGCGGGGCGTGCTCGTCCTTCAGACTTCCGACCGCGGACGCCGAGAGAAGCGCGTCGCAGCCGAGTGCTTTGAACCCCCACACGTTGGCGCGGTAGTTGATCTCGGTCGGAGAGAGACGGTGTCCGCGCCCGTGCCGGGACAGAAACGCGACCGGGACGCCGTCGAGCGTCCCCGTGAAGTAGGAGTCGGAAGGACGCCCGAACGGGGTGTCGAGGGTCTCCTCGCGCAGGTCCCCGAGCGCCTCGAGGTCGTACACGCCGCTGCCCCCCACCAGACCGACGCGGGAGGTCAGACCGGCGCCTCCTCGAAGGAGTCCCGGTGGGCCTCGACCGCGGAGACCACCCGCTCCGCGAGGAGGAGCGCCTCGAGGCCGTCTTCGCCCGAGACGAGGGGACGGCTCCCGTCCGCGACGGCGCGCCGGAAGTCGGCGAGCTCGCGGGCGAGCGGCTCCTCGCGCGACACGGAGACCGGCACGGGGTGGATCTCGGGGCGTCCGGCATCCCGGGAAAGCCGCACGGCAGAGACGCTCTGCGCCTGCATGTCGATCGACACGTAGAGCGAGGGGGCGAACACACGGCACTTCCGGACCTTCTCGGCCGAGACGCGCGACGCGGTCAGGTTGGCCACGCAGCCGCCGTCGAACTCGAGGCGGGCGTTGGCGATGTCGAGCTTCGGCGTCAGGACCGGCACGCCGGCCGCGCGGATCTCGCGGACCGGCCGCTGGACCAGCGCCGAGACGATCTGGAGGTCGTGGATCATGAGATCCAGCACGACGTCCACGTCCAGGCTCCGCGCCGTGAAGACGCCCAGCCGGTGGACCTCGATGAACCGCGGACTGTCGACGAGAGAGAGCGCCGCCTCGATCGCGGGGTTGTAGCGCTCGACGTGGCCGACCTGGAGGACGCGCCCGCCGCGCCGGGCCCGCGCGACCAGGTCCTCGGCCTCGGCGCGCGTCGCGGTCATCGGCTTCTCGACGAGAACGTGAATGCCGCGGTCCAGGAAGAAGCGGGACACCTCCGCATGCGAGACGGTCGGCGTCGCGACGACGACGGCTTCGGCCTCGCGGGCGACCTCCTCCAGGTCGGTGAGCATCGCGAGCCCGAACTCTCCCGCGACCTCGGCCGCGCGCCCTGGATGGTGGTCGTAGACTCCGACGACCCGGTAGCCGGCGAGCGACGCCGCCACCCGCGCGTGGTGCCGCCCCAGGTGGCCCACGCCCACGACCGCGAGACGGACTTCCTTCACTTGTGAAAGCCCCGCTTGCTCTCCTTGATGAACGTGACGAGCTCCGCGACCGCCGGGCTCCCGGATAGCTCCGCGTCGATGCGCTCCAGCGCCTGCGTCGTGTTGAGCTTCGACTTCACCAGGAAGCGGTACGCCCTCTGGAGCGCCTCGATCTCGGCCTCGGGCAGGCCCTGTCTCTTCAGGCCGATCGTGTTGATCCCGTACGTGCGGGCGTCGACGCCGTCCGTCTTGCAGAACGGAAGGATGTCCTGCCGGCACTGCGTGAACGCGCCCACGAACGCGTAGCGGCCGATCCGGGCGAACTGGTGAACCGCGGCGAAGGCGTTCAGCACGGCGCGGTCGCCGACCTCGACGTGCCCGGCGAGCGAGGCGCAGTTCGCGAACACGGTGCCGGAGCCGATCCGGCTGTCGTGGGCAACGTGGGCGTAGGCCATGAAGTAGTTGTCGTCGCCGATCCGCGTTTCGCCGCGTCCGGTGACCGTCCCGCGGTGGACGGTCGAGAACTCCCGGAAGACGTTCCGGCTTCCCACCGCGAGGATGGTCTCCTCGCCGTGATACTTCAGATCCTGCGGCGGGAATCCGAGGACCGCGTGGGGAAAGATCCGATTGTCTTCTCCGAACACCGCGGGACCTTCCAGCTGGGCGTGCGAGCCGACGGACGTCCCGCGGCCGAGCTCCACGCCGTCCCCGACCACCGCGTACGGCGCGACGCGCACGCCCTCGGCCAGCCGGGCGCGCGGGGAAACCACCGCGGACGCGTGGATGTCGACCGTCACGGGCGCTCCAGGATCGTCGAGAGAAGCTCGGCTTCGGCGCACAGCGCGCCGCCGACCTTCGCGGTCGCCCGGCACTTCGAGATCCGCGTTCGAATCGACACCATCTCCACCTCGATCAACAGCTGGTCTCCGGGAACGACCGGCCTCCGGAACTTGCACCGGTCGATGCCGGTCAGATAGATCAGCTTGCGCTCCCGGTCCGGGAAGCTCGCCAGGAGGCCCACTCCGCCGACCTGCGCCATGGCCTCGACGATCAGGACGCCGGGCATCACGGGGTTTCCCGGGAAGTGCCCCTGGAAGAACTCCTCGTTGTAGCTGACGTTCTTGATCCCGACGACCCGCTTGCCCTCCTCGACCTCCAGGATTCGGTCGACCAGCAGGAACGGATATCGGTGCGGGAGGATCTTCAGGATTTCGGTGATTCCGATCTCCAGGGCGGACCTCCTTTCTCGATCTCGGCGAGCCGGCGGCCGATCTCCTCGAGCCGGCGCGCCAGCTCCGGCAGTCGCGCGACGATCGCCGCCCGCTTCAGGAAGTCGCGGTGCGGCGCGGCGGGCATCCCGGAGACCACGGCGCCCGCGGGAATGGAGCCCGTGACGCCGGCCTGACCGGTCGCGACCGCGCCCCGTCCCACGGTCACGTGGTCGTTGACGCCGACCTGCCCCGCGAGCGTGACGCGGTCTTCCAGGCGCGCGGAGCCCGCGATTCCGGCCTGACCGCACAGGATGGCGTCCTCACCCACGACGACGTTGTGGCCGATCTGCACGAGGTTGTCGATTTTGGTTCCGCGGCCGATGCGGGTCTCGCCGAGCGTCGCGCGGTCGATGGCGGTGTTCGCCCCGACCTCGACGTCGTCGCCCACGCGGACGATGCCGATCTGCGGGATCTTCCGATGCGCTTTCCCGTCCCAGACGTATCCGAATCCGTCGGAGCCCACGACCGCGCCGGAGTGGAGGATGCAGCGGTCCCCCACGATGCAGCGCTCGCGGACGACCGCGTTCGGGTGGAGAAGGCAGTCCGCGCCGATTTCCGCGCCTTCGCCGACGAACGACCCCTCCGCGATCCGGGTGCGCGCTCCGACGCGGGCGCCGGCAGCGACCGTGGCGCCGGCCGCGACCGACGCCCCGCGGCCGATCCGCGCCGTTCGGTGGACGCGCGCGCCC
>JBKPMI010000107.1:0-6648 GCA_046732075.1 Acidobacteriota bacterium
TGTCCGGGTTGAGCATCGCGAGAACGACGATCTTTCCGGTCAGCGGCCAGAGCGACATCATCTCCGGCAACTTCGCGCGCTCCTCCTCGTTGCGCACGTATTTCTGGAGATACGTCCTCTGACCGTCGTCGAGCGCGTCCCACGAACCGCCGACCGTCTCGATGTCGAACACGACCGTCGCCATGACCGGGATGCTATTCTCTTCCGGCACTCTCGATGAATCGATCGTTCGCGCGCGCCGCCATACTTCTCGCGGTCGGCGCGCTCACGAGCTGCGCTCCGAAGCCCGCCCGTCTTGCCCCGAAGGACGTCCTCACGCGTCACCTGGCGGGAGATCCGGCCACGCTCGACCCCACCACGACGAACGAAGAGAACGGCGTCCTCGTCGAAGAAATGATCTTCCGGCCGCTTCTTGCGATCGACGCGGCGGGGCGGCCGGTCGCGGGTCTTGCCCGGTCGTGGACGGTTTCTTCCGATTCGCTCACGTACGAGTTCCACCTCGATCCGTTCGCCGAGTGGGACGACGGCTCCCCGGTGACCTCGGACGACGTCCTCTTTACGCTGGAGCGGATCCGCGACCCGAAGGTGCCGGCCTTCAACTACCGCGAGTCGTTCTCGGGGGTGACGGCCATCGAAACCCCGGACGTGTCCACGGTTCGCGTCCGTTTCGGCGCGCCGTACGTCGAGCGTCTGCTCGCGTTCAACCTCCCGATCGTTTCCCGCGCCGCGTACGCGAAAGCGAAGTCGCCTTCGGACGTGGACCGGCATCCGTCCGGGACCGGTCCCTACCGGCTGGAGAGGTGGGACACAAACCAGACGATCGCGCTCGTCCGGCGGAGCAATGCACCGCCGGCGGCGGCGCCGTTTGCCCGGATGGTCTTTCGGATCCTTCCGGATCCGACGGTTCGTTTCCGCGCCGGCCTGCGCGGGGACCTGGACGAGTTCCGGATCAGCCGCGACCAGCGCGCGTCGACCGGATCCGCGAACTTCGCGGCGCGCAACCGGATCCTCAAGGTGCCGCAGCCGATCGCGGCCTCGCTCCTCTGGAACCTGCACCAACCGTTCCTCGCGGACGCGCGCGTGCGCCGTGCCCTGGCGCACTCGTGGCCGCGGGCGGAGACCGCCCGACAGCTCTACCCTCCGGACGGAGCCGCGCTCGTGACGGGTCCGTACCTTCCGGGCTCGGCCGAGAACGACCCTCAGGTCCGCGCGCCCGCGTATGACCCGGCGCTCGCCGCGCGGCTCCTCGACGAGGCGGGCTGGACGGCGGCGGAGGACGGCGTGCGCAAGCGGGGCGGCCGCAAGGCGTCGCTCGAGGTCCTCTACGTCGCGGGACAACAGCTCGACGAGGCACTCTCCGAGATCCTGCGCTCTTCCTACGCGAAGATCGGCGTGCAGCTCGTCCCCCGCAAGCTCGACTGGGCCGCGTACTCCGAGAAAATGGATGCGGGGGACTTCGACTCCGCGTTGACCGCCCGGGTCTTTCTTCCGCCGAACCCGGACCCCTATCCGCAGCTCCACTCGAGCCAGGCGCCGCCGCACGGCCAGAACTCCGGCTTCTACAAGAACCCGGACGCGGACCGCCTGATGGAATCGTTGCGGCGCGAGACCGATGCCGCGCGGCGACTCGACCTCTACCGCCAGGTCCACCGTCTCGTCGCCTCGGACCCGCCGGCCGACTTTCTCTGGGGCGCCGACGTCTACTGGGGCATTTCCCGCAAGCTCCAGGACGTCGCCGTGTCGCCTTCGCTCGGTCTCTTCCACTTCCTCCCGGGTCCGCTCGGCTGGAGACCGGTGACCGATTGAGCTCCGAGAGTCCCCTCGCCGGACTGCTGGTCCTGGATCTCTCCCGCGTGCTCGCGGGGCCGTTCTGCACGATGCTCCTGGCCGACCTGGGCGCGCGGGTCATCAAGGTGGAGCACCCGGACGGCGGCGACGTCACCCGAGGCTGGGGACCACCGTGGGAGCCGAAGACGGGTCTTTCCTCCTATTTCCTTTCGGTCAATCGCAACAAGGAGTCGATCGCCCTCGACTTCTCGCAGGCGAGCGGCGTCGAATCCGTGCGCCGGCTCGCCCGCCGCGCGGACGTGCTCGTCGAGAATTTCCTGCCGGGCGGCCTGGAGAAGCTCGGCCTTTCGCTGGAAGAGCTCCGACAAGACAATCCCCGCCTCGTGACCGCGTCGATCACGGGATTCGGCCGCGTGGGGGAGGAGTCCGAGCTGCCGGGCTTCGACCTTCTGGCGCAGGCCGCGTCGGGCTTGATGGCGATCACGGGCTCCGCCGGGGACGGACCGATGAAGGTCGGCGTCGCGGTTTCCGACCTCTTCGCGGGCTGCTTCGCGCTCTCCGGCATCCTGGCCCTGCTCCACGAGCGCGACCGCACCGGCCGGGGCGGGCACGTCGAGGCCGACCTGTTCACCTCCTCGCTCGCGGCGCTCATCAACGTCGCGCAGAGCGCGCTCGTGACCGGCGTCGAGGCGAAGCGCTGGGGCAACGCGCATCCCCAGATCGTGCCGTATCGCCCGTTCCGCGCGGCGGACGGCGACTTCATCGTGGCGGCGGGGACCGACCGCCACTTCGCGCGGCTCTGCGCCATCGTGGGCCGTCCGGACTGGGCGGAGGACCCGGCCTTCCGGACGAACGCGGGACGCGTCGAGAACCGGGAGACGCTGGAGCGCGGTCTGGAGGAGATCTTCCGGAAGGAGCCCCGCGGACACTGGATCGCGGCGTGCCGCCGGGCCGGCGTGCCTTCCGGGCCGGCGCGCGGACCGCTCGAGGCATTGACGTCCGCGACCGCGCGGGACCTCCACGCCGTGACGTCGTCCGGCGGCGTGAATTTCGTGGCCTCGCCGATCCGGGTCGCCGGCGCCCCCGCCCCGGTCCGTTTTCCGCCGAAGCTGGACGAGCAGGGCGAGGCGTTGCGCCGGGAGTTCGGGCTCCCGGCCGCCGATCGCTGACAGCGGAGAGCTGATAGCTTTCTTCCTGTGAAATTCGCTTTCATCGGCACGCACGGAGTCGGCAAGACCACGCTCTGCTTCGAGCTCGCCGCGCTGCTCAAGAAACGCGACCGGATCGTCGAGATGGTGCACGAGGTCGCGCGCTTCTGCCCGCTGCCGATCAACCGGGACACGACGATCGATGCGCAGTCCTGGATCCTCCACACCGAGATCGCGGCGGAGCTCGCGGCGCAGCACAAGGCGGAGATCGTCATCTGCGACCGGAGCGTTCTCGACAACTTCTGCTACATGCTCCAGGCCGGCAAGGCGCCGATGCTGGAGCCGCTCGTCCGCTGGTGGACCGCGACCTACCAGCTTCTGATCAAGGTCCCGATCGTCTCGCCCCCCGGCTTCGACGGCCTCCGCGACACGGATACCGCCTTCCAGCGAAAGATCGACGAAACGATCGAGTCGATCCTGGCGGAGTGGAACGTGCCGGCCGTGCGCCTGGAGAGCGGGCGGCGTCCGACGTGGGCGGCCGATTCGCTCGACGCGATCCTGCCGCTTCTCGGTCCGGTCCAGCAGCCGCTGTTCGACGGCGCGCCGTCGGAGGCCGCCGGCTAGCGGGTCGACCTCCAGAGCTGCGCGGCCGCGATCGCCGCGTGCTCCTCCAAGAGAGCGACGTCTTCCGGCGAGAACGCGCCGCGGCGCTCGCTCTCGACGTCGATCAGGCCCACGACCTCGCCGGTTGCGCGCTTGACCGGCACGACCATCTCCGACCGCGTCGAGCCGAGCGTCTCCAGGTAGCGGGGATCGGCCGCCACGTCGTCGACGACGACGGGGGCGCCGGTCGCGGCGGCGGCTCCGCAGAGGCCGCGGTCCTTCGGGAAGCGCGGGTGCGCCGGAGCGGCCGGGCCGCTCCACCCGATGAGCGAGATCTCGTTCGGACCGACCGCGTAGATCCCGAGCCAGCGCCAGCCGCCGGCCGCGCGGATCCGATCGGCGAGCTCCATCACTTCGGGTTTCATGCCGGCGGCGGCACCGGTTCGGGAGGCGGGCCGGTCAGGGTTCTCCAGGCGATCGCGCCGAGCACGACGGCTCCTCCCACGAGCGACGTGAGCGCGGGTTTC
The DNA here is from genome assembly GCA_046732075.1 of Acidobacteriota bacterium. GTDB lineage: Bacteria > Acidobacteriota > Thermoanaerobaculia > UBA5066 > Gp7-AA6 > Gp7-AA6. Next base: position 4,067 of record JBKPMI010000107.1, read on the forward strand.
TCGCCCAGGAAGAGGAAAACCCAGATGGGATTCGCGATCGGTTCGAGCATCCCGATGAGCGACGCCTCGGTCGCGGTGACGTAGTGAATCCCACGGACGAACAGGGCGTAGGCGCCGGCCAGCTGAAGGACGCCGAGAAAGAGGAAGACCGCGGCGGAGCGGGGGGAAAGCGACAGGTCCGAGGCCACGAACGGAAGGACGGCGAGGGCAGTCACGACGTTGCCCCAGGACACGACGGCTTCCGCTCCGACGCCGCGCTCCCGCCGCAGCGAGAGGATCAGGCCCGCGAAGAAGAGACCCGACAGGACCGCCACCGCATCGCCGGCGCGGCCCCGCGCGTCGAACCGGCCCAGGAAGAAGAGCGCCATCCCCGCGAAGGCGACCGCGATCGCGACGACGTCGCGCGTCCGCAGAGGCTCCTTTACGACGAGCGGCGAAAGAAGGAGAACCCAGATGACGCCGGTGTACTGGAGAAAGATCGCGTTCGCCGCGGTCGTCCACTTCGTCGCCGTGACGAAGGAGATCAGGCAGGCCGCGTAGCAAGCCAGGCCCGCGAGAAAACCGGGAGTGATCCGGCGGAGGCGCGGCCGGAAGTGGAGGAGCAGCACCACGGCCGCGACGGCCGAGCGGAAGAACACGACCTTGAGCGGGGAGTCCGCGATGCCCTTGATCCCGACACCGGCGGTCGACCACAGGAGGGCCGCGCCGGCCACGAGCAGGACGCCGCGGCGTTCCTCGGCGCTCGAAACGGTCACCCGGTCACCCGCCGCTTCGCGCGGCCGGACGACGCAGCCGCACGGCGTCCACGATCGCGCGCGCCACGGCCTCCGCCGCGGCTTCGCCGACCCGGAGCCGCAGGAGTATCGAAGGCGCCGGGCCCGCCGGCGCGAGCGCGAACAGGGTGTCGCCGTCGAGGACGGTGTGGGCCGGGCGGACCGCGCGCGCGATTCCGTCGTGCGCCTCGATCGCCACGCGTTTCAGGGAGCCGGGCTCGAACGGAACGGTGGTCGCGACGCACGCGAGCGTGGTCGCCGCGCCCGGGCCGGGCTCCGCGAAACGGCCCGGATCCGCGCTCGTCCGGAGTGCCCGCGACGTCCCCGGCCCGGCGAGAACCCGTCCGGAATGCGGATCGACGACGTCTCCGAAGGCGTTCACGGCGACGAGAGCGGCGACGACCTCGCCCCCGGGGAGACGGACGGCCGCCGCGCCGACCCCGCCTCGACCCGCCCGCGCCGCGCCGTAGAGCTTTCCCACGGTCGCGCCGGTGCCGGCGCCGACCGGGCCGGTCTCCACGGCGCCGTCGCGCGCCGACCGGCAGGCCCGCTGACCCATGGCTGCAGTCGGGTGGCGGGGCCGGCCCACGCCGAGGTCGAAGAGGACGGCCGCGGCGACGATCGGAACGCGCTCGGAACCGACCGCGAATCCACGGCCCCTCCGGTGCAGCCAGGCGGCGACGCCGTCCGCGACGGCGAGGCCGAAGGCGCTCCCGCCCGCGAACACGAGACCGTGGATCTCCGAAACGAGGTTGCCCGGGGTGAAGACGCCGGTCTCGCGGGTCCCGGGCGCGCCGCCGCGGACCTCCACGGCCGCGATCGTTCCGGGCGGCGGGAGGACGACGGTGCACCCGGTCCGGTTCACCCGATCGGTGGCGTGCCCGATCCGATACCCCGGCGGGAAGGCGACGCCCTTGCGCGCACTCACGGGTTCCGTTCGCGCACGCGCCGCAACCGGGAGGGCCGACCGGCGCGGTAGCAGCGCACGCAATAGCGGGCCCCGCGCACGTCCCGGTAGCGGCGGAACACGCGCGCGCACCCTTCGCAGCGATAGAGGATCTCGTTGCGCCGGCGGTGGTCCGCGAGCGCCTTGGTGAGCGGCGCCTTTCTCGGGGTGGCGCCGACGTGCGCGGCGAGGCGGCGGAAGAGGGGCCCGTGGCCGGCGCGGGCGCCTTCGATCTCGTACGCCCACGCGTGCGCCGCCTCGTGGCGGAGCGTGTCGTCGCGCTCGGCGGGCGAGAGGTGCGCCGAGATCGTAATGCGGTGCGGCCGGCCGTACTGGATCTCCCCGCCGGTCAGCTTCCGGCCGGAAAGACGGATCTGCGCGGCGCCGAAACGGAAGCGCGCCGCCAGGCGATCGTAGAGAAACTGAAGGAGCGCTCTCTCGTCCGCCGGCTCATCCGGGAAGAGAGAGCTCACCCGATAAGATTAACCGGGACGGGAGGAAAACGAACCATGACGAAGAAAGCGATCGGAGCGGTTGTCCTGACGCTCGTCGCGGCGCTCGGCTCCGCCGCGGACAAGGGCTCGAAGAGCGTTTCCTATCCGAGCGGCGCCGAGACCGTGACCGGATACCTCGCCCGTCCCGACGGCGCCGGCCGTAAGCCGGCGATCGTCGTGATCCAGGAGTGGTGGGGATTGAACGACTTCATCTGCGGGAAAGCGGACGACCTGGCGCGGAAGGGATACGTCGCGCTCGCGGTCGACCTCTACCGGGGCAAGGTCGCGACTGACCCGGACACGGCCCACCAGCTCATGCGTGGCCTCCCGGAAGACCGGGCGATCCGCGACCTCAAGGCAGCCTTCGAC
>JBKPMI010000108.1:0-3154 GCA_046732075.1 Acidobacteriota bacterium
CGTGTGGATGCTCGGCGACGCTGCGATCGAGCGGATCGGGGCCGAGGCGTGAGCGACTCCATCGCGCGGGCCGAGACGATCCTGCGGGACCGCTGCGGCGAGCGCGTGCGGACGTCGTTCCCCCTCGCGCCGCTCACGACCTTTCGCATCGGCGGGCCGGCGGCATTGTTCCTCGAGCCCGACGCGGAGCGGGACCTGATCGCGGCGGGCGAGGCTATCCGCGAGACGGACGTGCCGTTCCTCGTGCTCGGGAAGGGATCGAACGTCCTCGTCGGCGACCGCGGGTTCCCGGGGCTCGTTCTCCGGCTCGGCCGTGGATACCGGTGGAGCGCGCGCGACGGCGAGGCCCTGACGGCGGGGGGAGCGATGCCGCTCCCGGCGCTCGCGGGCGTCGCGTTCAACGAGTCGCTATCCGGGCTCGAGTTCGGCATCGCGATCCCCGGTTCGGTCGGCGGCGCGGTCCGGATGAACGCCGGCGCACACGGGTCCGACCTCGCCACGGTCGCGGAGGCGGTCTCGGTGTTCGACCTCTCGTCCGGGACCGAGCGAACGATCCCGGCGGCGAAGGTGGGCTTTCGGTACCGGAACACGGATCTGCCGCCAGAGGGCGTCGTGGTCGCGGTGACGGCGCGGCTCCGGCCGGACGCCGCCGAGGAGATCCGGGCCCGGATGGACGAGATCCGGGAGTGGCGACGCCGGACGCAGCCGCTCGCCGAGGCGAACTGCGGGAGCGTCTTCAAGAACCCGCCCGGCGACTCCGCCGGGCGGCTCATCGACGCGGCGGGGCTGAAGGGGTTCGCCGTGGGCGGCGCCTCCGTCTCGCGCAAGCACGCGAATTTCGTCATCGCCGGCGCGGGCGCGACCGCCGCCGACGTGCGCTCGCTGATCGCGCACGTGCAGGAGACGGTCGCGGCCCGAACCGGCATCCGACTCGAACCGGAGGTGCACCTCGTTGGCGACCTGGATCCCGCGTCGCGCTGACCGTGAAGTTCAACGTGAGACTGAACGTCCTGCTGAGCCCATTCGTTCTCGATCAGTTCGCTCGCTCATGTTCGTGGCCGGCGCGACGACGTTCGTCGTCGTGGTCGCCCTGTTCGCCGTGTCCAGGTCGCCGCTGTTCGCGCTCCGACACGTCGACGTCGCCGTGGCCGGACACCGGTCGGCGGCGGACATCCGCGCCCTGGCAGATCTCCCGCTCGGGACGAACGTGGCCTGGCTCGACACCGCAGCAGTCGCCGCCCGCATCGAGCGGGACCCGTGGATCGCCTCGGCGCTCGTGACCCGGTCCTTCCCATGGTCCGTCGAGATCCGTGTCCGGCAGCGCACGCCGGTTGCGGTCCTCGCCAGAGCCAGCGGTCTCGGACGCGGGGAGCTGCTGGCCGCCGATGGGACGCTCCTCGGAGCGGCTCCGGAGGGCACGCGCCTCCCGACCATCACGCTGCCGCCCGCAGCGCCAGCGACGCTCGGCATGCCGGGGGAGGACGGTGCCGTGCGGGCGCTGGCCGCGATGTCGCCGTCCGTTCGTCACCGTGTCCGTCAGATCGACGTGGGTCTCGGCGGAACGCTCACGGCGCTCCTGCGCGGGGGAACCTCGGTCGCTCTCGGGCCCGCCGTGGACGTCGAGGCGAAGGCGAAGATGCTTCGCCGCGTGCTCGTGTGGGAACGGACCACGGGGACGTCGCTCGGAACGGTCTCGCTGGTCGCTCCGACGGCGCCCGCCGCGACGATCGCCGCGTGACGAGACGGCGGAACTGTCAGGGCGGGAAGCAACTCGGTGCCGTCGAACCTTGACGGACCTGCAGTCGGATAGTACGGTGGCCGACTGAACGTCAAGTAGAAATAACAATGACCTTGAAGTTGAGATTGACATTTGGCCACGATTCGGGCACGGGTTCGGGTAGCGATAGGCAGAGGCAACGGCGTTTCCCCAGGTAGTCCCCGGCAACCGGGGTGGAGGGTCATCGATGGATACTCCTCAGAACTACCTCGCCGTGATCAAGGTCGTAGGGATCGGCGGCGGGGGCGTCAACGCGGTCAACCGCATGATCGAGTCGGGGCTGCGCGGCGTCGAGTTCATCGCGGTCAACACCGACGCGCAGACGCTCCTGATGTCCGACGCCGAGGTGAAACTCGACATCGGCCGTGAGACGACGCGAGGGCTCGGCGCCGGTTCGGATCCCGACGTGGGACGAGACGCCGCCGACGAGCACCGCGACGAGATCGAGGAGATCCTCAAGGGCGCCGACATGGTGTTCATCACCGCCGGTGAGGGCGGCGGCACCGGCACCGGCGGTGCCCCCGTCGTCGCCGAGATCGCCCGCAACATCGGCGCGCTCACGATCGGTGTCGTCACCCGCCCATTCGGCTTCGAGGGCCGCAAGCGCGCGATGCAGGCCGATGAGGGCATCACCGACCTCAAGAAGGCCGTCGACACGCTCATCGTCGTTCCGAACGATCGACTGCTCCAGGTGTCGGACCCCACGACCCCGATGGTCGACGCGTTCCGCATGGCGGATCAGGTCCTCTACCAAGGTGTCGACGGCATCACCTCGCTCATCACCACGCCGGGGCTCATCAACCTCGACTTCGCCGACGTGAAGGCGGTCATGACGGGGGCCGGCTCCGCGTTGATGGGGATCGGTCACGGCGCGGGCGACGACCGCGCGGAGGAAGCCGCCAAGACGGCGATCTCCTCGCCGCTGCTCGAGTCCTCGATCGAGGGCGCGCGCGGTGTGCTGCTGTCGATCGCCGGCCCGACCGACCTGACCCTGCACGAGGTCAACCGCGCTGCCGACACCATCACGCGCGTCGCGCATCCTGACGCCAACATCATCTTCGGCGCGGTCGTCGACGACGTGCTCGGGGAGGAGGTCCGCGTGACGGTGATCGCGGCGGGCTTCGACAAGCTGACGGAGCGCGTGGTACACGCGGACAGCCGCATCGGACGCCTGCTCGAGGAGCCGACGCCGCTGCCCACGGCGATCGCCGACGCTCGCGAGCGCACCCCGATGCCGACGATCCTCGAGGACGAGGACGAGATCTTCCGGCCGGCGCCCGAGAGCGTCGCGTTCGATGCCGAGGAGGACCTCGACATCCCCGACTTCCTGAAGAGCTGACCGGCACGATCCGCCCGCACGTGGGGCGGGAGACACGA
>JBKPMI010000109.1:0-8376 GCA_046732075.1 Acidobacteriota bacterium
CAGGTGGCGGAGTTCGGGGGCGCTCCGACCGTGACCGGACAGGAGCAGAAGATCTTGGACTTCGTCAGCAGCTGGGCATGGACTTCCAGCCCGATGACCGGAAAAACCCGCGTCTGCTCAACTGTTTCGGAGGAGGACACCGAAAAAATTTTAGCATGCGCAGCGTGGAGAACCGGTTGGTGACCGAGGCCATCTTTCGTGCGGAGGACGCGCCGGAGAACTTCCTCGTCGCGGTCTCGGCGCGCGGCGCCGCTCCGGAGGGCGCTCCTTCGCCGACGGCTTTCCTCGCCCGCCGGTTCGCCCGATCCCTCGGCTACCCCGAGTTGCCGCTCGTCCGCGCCACCCAGGTTCACGGCTCCCGCGTAGTGGTCGTCACCGAGGCGCCGGAACCCGGCGAGGTCGCGGACGCCGGCGAGTGCGATGCGCTCGTGACCAGGCTCCCGGGCGTGGGCCTCGCCGTCCAGACCGCGGACTGCGTGCCCGTCCTCCTCGCCGCGGACGACGCGATCGGCGCCGTCCACGCCGGCTGGCGCGGAGCGGCCGCAGGCGTGGCGCTCCGCGCGGTGAAGGCGTTCCTCGCTCTCGTTACGAACCGAGAAACCGCGCGCGCCTGGCTCGGCCCCGCGATCGGTCCCTGCTGCTACGAGGTCGGGCCCGAGGTTGCCGGGCGGTTCCCGCCGCGCTTTTCCCGACCGTCGAACGGAGACCGCTTCCTCTTCGACCTGCCGGGGTCCGTCCGCTGGCAGCTCGGGGAAGCCGGAATCCGGCCGGAGAAAATCATGCAACCGGAAGGTTGCACTTTCTGCGGCGGGGAACGATACGCGTCCTACCGCCGGCACGGCTCGAAAGCCGGCCGGATGATCGCCCTGATCGCGCGGTTGTCAGGAGCGAAAAAGGGGACAGATCTATTTTCGAGATTGCCTCGAACGTAATAAATAGATCTGTCCCCTTTTCCCGGCGCTAGGCAGGCGTCAAGTCCGCGTAGCGCGCGACGAACTTCTTCTTCCCGGCGCGGTCGAAGTAAACGGTCAGTCGGGTCTCATCGCCCGAGCCTTCCTGCGCGAGGATCACGCCGTAGCCGTAGCGCGGGTGACGGACCCGGCGGCCACGCCGCAGCACGCCGACGTCGGGCAGCTCGACTTCCTGCGACTCGTCTTCGGCCGCGAACGACGGCGCGAACGCCGCCGTCCGGCCCGTTCCGAAGGTCCGCTCTTCCACCGACTCCGCCGGAATCTCTGCGACGAAGCGCGACTCCATGCGCGGCTGCACGCGACCGAAGACCAGCCGCCGCCGGGCGAGCGTCAGCGTGAGCTCGTCCTTCGCGCGCGTCATGCCGACGTACAGGAGGCGGCGCTCCTCTTCGAGCTCGTCCTCGTCCTCCGCGGACTGGCCGTGCGGCAGGTACCCTTCCTCCAGACCGACCACGAAGACGGTCGGGAACTCCAGGCCCTTCGCGGCATGCAGCGTGGAGAGCGTCACGCCCCGCCCGCCGGAAGCGGCCTCGGCGTCCGTGGCGAGCGAGACTGAATCCAGGTATTCCGCGAGCGTCGCGTCTTCGCCGCTCCTCCGTTCGAACTCGCGCGCGGAGCTGACCAGCTCGGCCAGGTTCTCCCGGCGGGCCACGTCCTCGGAGTCCTCCGTCCGGTCGTAGAGCGCGGCATATCCGGTCGCCTCGAGGAGATGCTCGAGGAGCGCCGAAGGGGGCTCGGTCTTCGCCCGCTCGGCGAGCTCCGACACGATCGCACGAAAGCGGGACAGGGCCGTGCGCGCGCGGTCGGTCAGCTCCGCGGGCGGATTCGCGGAGGCCTCCCACCACGACTTTCCGCTCTCCCGGGCGGCCTTCGCGATGCGGTCGAGCGTGGCAGACCCGATGCCACGCGCCGGCACGTTGACGACCCGCCGGAACGCGAGGTCGTCCTCGGGACGCGCCGCGAGACGCAGGTAGGCGAGCGCGTCCTTGACCTCCGCCCGCTCGTAGAACTTCATCCCGCCGACCACCACGTAGGGGATGCGGCGCCGGACGAGCTCCTCCTCGAAGGGCCGCGACTGGGCGTTCGTCCGGTAGAGAACCGCCACGTCTCCGGCGCCGTCGCGCCGGTCTTCGATCGCCCGCGCCACGGTTTCCGCCTCGGTCCGGTCCTCATCGAACCGCCAGAGCCGCACCCGGGCGCCGGCGCCCCGGTCGGCGAGAAGCCTCTTCGGCCGGCGGCGGCGGTTGTTGGCGACCAGTCCGGACGCCGCGTCCAGGATCCCCGACGTCGAGCGATAGTTCCGCTCGAGCGGGATGATCCGGGCTCCCGGGAAATCCTCGTCGAAGCGCAGGATGTGCTCGACCTCCGCGCCGCGCCACCGGTAGATCGCCTGGTCCTCGTCCCCCACGGCGCAGAGCGAGTCCGCTCCGCGGCCGAGGAGCTTCACGAGGGCGTCCTGGGACGTGTTCGTGTCCTGGTATTCGTCGATCAGGAGGTGGCGTACCCGGGCCGCCTCCGCCTGCGCGACCTCGGCCCGCTCGCGCAGGAGGCGAACTGCCCGGAAGATGAGGTCGTCGAAGTCGAGCGCGCCGGCGGCGGCGAGTTTCTTCTCGTAGAGCAGGAAGACGCGGCCGACTCTCTCGCCCGCGTAGTCCGTCTGGGAATCGGCGTACGCCTGGGCCGTGATCAGAGAGCTCTTCGCCGACGAGATGCGCGCGCGCACCGCCCCGGCCGGCAGGACCTGCTCGGAGACGCCGATTTCCTCCATCGCTTCCTTGACCAGCGCGAGCTGATCCGCCGAGTCGGCGATCGAGAACCGCGGCGGCAGCCCGGCGAGAGCGGCGTGGCGCCGGAGGAAACGGAGGGCGAAGGAGTGGAACGTCCCCACGAAAGAGAGGAGCGGCCGGCCTCCCAGGATCCGCCGCGCCCGCTCGCGCATCTCGTCCGCGGCCTTGTTCGTGAAGGTCACCGAGACGATCGAGCGGGGATCGACGCCCCGCTCCACGAGGCGCGCCAGGCGGTGCGTGATGACGCGGGTCTTGCCGGAGCCCGCGCCGGCGAGGACGAGGAGCGGACCCTTCTCGTGGAGGACCGCCGCCTTCTGTTCGGGGTTCAGCCCCTGGAGCGCGGGAGTTTCGGACACGAAGCCGAACTTAGCAGAGGCGGGAGGGGCTAGGCGGGAGGCGGGAGGCGAGCTACTCGACCGTCACCGATTTCGCCAGATTTCTCGGCTGATCGACGTCGCAGCCGCGGCGCACCGCCATGTGGTAAGCGAGAAGCTGCAGCGGCACGACCGACACGATCGGCTGGAGCTCCGGAATTGTCTCCGGGATCACGAGCGAGTAATCGGCGAGCGACGCGATCTCCTCGTCCTCGCGGGTCGTCACGACGAGGGAGATGCCGTCGCGGGACTTGACCTCCCGCAGGTTCGAGAGCGTCTTGTCGCGCCAGGCGTCGTGCGGAGCGAGCACCACGACCGGCAGGTTCTCGTCGACCAGCGCGATCGGGCCGTGCTTCATCTCCCCCGCCGGATAACCCTCGGCGTGGATATAGGAGATTTCCTTCAGTTTCAGGGCACCTTCGAGCGCAATCGGGTAGTGCAGCCCGCGACCCAGGAAGAGAAAGTCGCGCGCGTCGTGAAAGTCGCGCGCCAGCTTCTCGATCCGGGGCTCGAGAGCCAGCGCCTGCTGGATCGCGACCGGAAGGTGAACGAGCGCCGCGCGCTCTCCGGCGGTCAGGCCCCGGGCGAGACCCCGCGACTCGCGCAGTTTCGCGGCGAGCAGGAAGAGTACGGCGAGCTGTGTGGTGAACGCCTTCGAGGAAGCAACTCCGATCTCGGGGCCCGCGTGGGTAGGGAAGACCGAGTCGACCATGCGCGCGATCTGTGACCCCGGCGCGTTGACGATCGCCCCGAGCGGCGAGCCGGCTCGGCGCGCCTCGGAAAGCGCCGCGACCGTGTCCGCGGTCTCGCCCGACTGCGAGATGCCCACGGTCAGCGTCCGGCCGTCGAGGACCGGGCTGCGGTAGCGGAACTCGCTGCCGTAGTCGACCTCGACCGACATCCGCGCCATCCCCTCGATCAGGAACTTGCCCACCAGCGCTGCGTGCCACGAGGTCCCGCACGCGAGCAGGAGGACGCGGTCGAAACCCGCAACCCGCGCCGCCGAGAGGAGAGGCGAATCGAGCGTGAGCTCGCCGGTCTGGAGGGAGACCTTGCCGCCCAGGGTCTCCGAAACTGCGGTGGGCTGTTCGTGGATCTCCTTCGCCATGAAGTGGCGATAGCCCCCCTTCTCGGCGGCGACCGAGTCCCACAGGATCCGGTGGACCGGCCGCTCGACGTCGTGCCCATCCCCGTCCGCGATCCGTGTGCTCTTCGCGTCGACGCGGGCGACGTCGCCGTCCTCCAGGAACACGACGTCCCGGGTCCACGGGACGAGGGCGACCGGGTCGGACGCCACCCAGTTCTCGCCGTGCCCCAGGCCGAGCGCGATGGGCGGGCCGGAGCGAGCGGTCACCAGGACTCCCGGCTCCGCGCTGGACGAGACGAGAACCGCGTACGCGCCGGTCAAGCGCTTCGTCGCGGTCTGGACCGCGGCGAAGAGATCGCCGCGGAAGGCTTCTTCGACCTCGTGCGCGAAGACCTCCGTGTCGGTCTCGCTCGTGAAGCGGTGCCCGCGGGTCGCGAGAAAAGCCTTCCTCTCCGCGAAGTTCTCGAAGATCCCGTTGTGAACGACCACGACCTGGCCCTTGCAGTCGGTATGCGGGTGGGCGTTCTCCTCGGTGGGGCGGCCGTGCGTCGCCCACCGCGTGTGGGCGATTCCCACGCGGCCGGGCGAGCTCGAGCCGGCGAGTTTCTCAATCAGCGTCGAGAGCTTCCCGGCGCTCCGCTGGATCGTGAAGTGGCCGTTGCAGAGCGTCGCAATTCCCGCCGAGTCGTAGCCGCGGTACTCGAGGCGCTTCAACCCGTCGAGGAGGAGCGGAGACGCCTCCTGGGTTCCGGTGTAGCCAACGATGCCGCACATAAGAAGAAGCTGTCAGCTGTCCGCCGTCAGCTCGCTCGACCCCCTTTCCGCCGGGCCTTGCGCCTGGCTGCCCAGCCCTCCAGGTTCTTCTGCGGGACGCGCGTCACCGCGAGCGCCCCGTCGGGGACGTCCCGGGTGATCGTCGAGCCCGCCCCGACGTAGGCTCCCGCTCCGACCGTCACCGGCGCGACCAACTGGCTGTCGCTGCCGATGAACGCGCCCGCGCCGATCGAGGTCCGGTGTTTGCGCTCCCCGTCGTAGTTGCACGTGATGACGCCGGCGCCGATGTTCGCCTCCGCCCCGACCTCCGCGTCTCCCAGGTACGACAGGTGGGACGCCTTCGCTCCCGCGCGCAGGGTCGCCTGCTTCGTCTCGACGAAGTTGCCCACGCGGACTTCCTCCTCGAGCACGGTGCCCGGCCGCAGGCGGGCGAAGGGTCCGACCCGGGAGCGTGCCCCGATCCGCGCTCCCTCGACCTCGCAGTGCGGGCCCACGACCGCTCCGGGCCCCACGGTCGAGTCCGTGATCCGGGTGAACGGGAGCACCTCGCAGCCCTGCTCGAGCAGCGTGTCTCCGTCCAGACAGACGAACGGTTGGACCACGGCGTCCGGCTCGAACCGCACGCGGGCCCCGATCCGCGTCGTCGCGGGATCCACGATCGTGGCGCCCGCGTCGAATGCGTGCTCCAGGCAGCGGCGCCGCTCGATCTCCTCGGCCGCGGCGAGCTCGCGACGCGTGTTGATGCCCCACCCCTCGCGCCAGTCCCCGGCCTCGATCCCCTCGACCGCGCCGCGGCGGGCCGCGAGCGTCTCGACCGCGTCGGTCAGGTAGTACTCGCCGTTTGCGGCGTTCGGCGTGAGTCGCGCGATCGCGCGCTCCAGCGCCGGAGCCGCGAAGCAGTAGAAGCCGGCGTTCGCCTCGGCGATCCGCCGCTCCCGGACCGTGGCGTTTCGGGTCTCGACGATCCGGCGCACGCGCCCCTGCGGATCGCGCACGACCCGGCCGAGCTCCCCCGTTTCCGGGGGGCGAAACGTCAGAAACGCCAGATCGAGGTTCTTTTCCCGCCGCCGCGCGACGAGCCGGGAAATGGTCGCCGGGGTGAGGAGCGGCGTGTCCCCGGAAAGCACCAAGACGGGAGCGGAGCCGTCCTTCGACAGCGCCGGAAGGGCGCGCCGGACGGCGTCACCCGTGCCGAGCGGAGGATCCTGGACGACGACGGTCACTTTCCGTCCGGAGAGGACCTTCTCAACCTCCTCGCGCCCGGCGCCGACCACGACGACGATCCGGGACGGGGAGATCTCGGAGGCCGTGTCGAGGACCGTCTCGAGGAGCGTCCGTCCTCCGATCCGGTGAAGCACCTTGGGAACGGTCGAACGCATGCGCGAGCCCACCCCCGCCGCCAGGACGACGACCTGGGGCGCGGCTTCGGGCGCTGCGGCCCGCGCGCGACGTTTCTTTCTCGAATTCTTCGTTTTGGAGACCCGCATCAGTGTTCTTGCGCTTCTCGGAAAGAGAACTGCAAGTATAGGACCGCGCATGGCGGGTGAAGGGTCGCGGCGCGAGGAGTCTCCCGGTCGCAGCGTGAGGAGTCTCCCGAAGGGAGGAGCCTCACGCTGCGGGAGCGGAGCGAGCGAGCGATCAGGCGTTCGGTCGAGGCCGGCACGCCGAGCCGAACGCCGGTGGCGAAGCCAGATCGCGAGCGAGCGAGAGCGACGGCTACGAGGCCAGCAGCTCCTGGAACTCGGGAGAATCCCGGACCGGATCGAAGTCTCGATCGTGGCGGGCGAGGATTCGATTGCGCTGGTCCTCGACGATCGCCTTCCGGAGATGCTCCAGGGCCGAGTCCGACTCGCCGCGCTGGGCGTAGCAGCACGCCAGCAGGAAGTCCACCTTCCCGCCGCCGTTCTTGCGGGCCGCGTGCTTCAGGTGCTCGATGGCCTCGTCGACGTTGCCCCGGTTCTTTTCCAGGATTGCGGCGTAGTAGAAGTCCTCGGGCTCGGAAAGGGATCCCCGCGCGGAGGGCTTCTGCCGCTCGCAGACCGCGAGGTAGACCCGCGCCCGGTCCACCACTTCCTTCTCGTCCGGATACTTCACGATGAGGTCGAGGAAGTGCCGCTCGGCCTCTTCGATCTTGCGCCGCTGGAGAGCCGCGACCCCCTTGTCGTATTCCTTCCGGGCGTTCTCGGTGGAGCGGGAGAGCTCCTTCAATGTCTGGGCCTTCTTCGGCGCGTCGACTGCGACCGGCCCGGTCGGGCCCAGCTTCTCCATCCGCTTTTCGAGCTCGTCGACGCGGACTCCGAGGGCGTCGGCCAGAGCCTGCACGCTCATCTTCGTCGCGTTGTCCCTCAGGAACCGGAGTTCAGCGTCCGTCCAGCGTTTTGCCATTTCGCTCCTTCCGGGCTGTCGAGAAAAACGGCGTATTGTAGGGACGCCCCACCCCCGTGTCAATCGAGAAGCCGCCGGGAAGCTCCCGGAATGCCCTCCCGAGACGGCTTGTTTCTCTCGTCGGAGGCCCAATGCATAACCGACGGAAAGCTTCGTTCCTGCTGGCGGCTGCGACCGCGGCGCTCGCGTTCGTTCTCGTCGCGGGCAACGCGACGGCGGCCGAGAAGACCTCGACGGCGACCGGCACGGTGTCGAAGCTCGACGCCGCGCAGCACACCGTCGTCGTCGCCGTGACCGACGGGCCCGAGACCACCTTCACCTGGACGGCCGAGACGAAGATCAACGGGACCCTCGCCCCCGGCGCGCGGGTCACGGTGCGCTACACGACCCTGCCCGACGGACAGAACCTCGCTCACCAGATCAGCGTGGCGAGGAGCTAGCTTCGGGGCTGCCCTCCGGCGGCCATTCGCGGAGAATCCTTCGACGCGCTAGAATCGCGGCGCGGCAACCAGCCGCGGAGGAACGATTCGATGGGGATGTACATCATCGCGGAGCCCTGTATCGGCACGAAGGACACCGCGTGCGTCGACGTCTGCCCGGTGGACTGCATCCACCCGCGCAAGGACGAAAAAGAGTTCGAGGCAGCGGAGATGCTCTACATCGACCCGGACGTCTGCATTCAGTGCGGAAACTGCGAACCGGCGTGCCCGGTCACCGCGATCTTCACGGAAGAGACGATCCCCGACAAGTGGAAGCACTTCCAGCAGATCAACGCGGACTGGTACAAGAACCGCCAGGGGTAGCCGGTAGCCGGTAGCCGGTAGCCGGTAGCCGGTAGCGAGCTACTTCTTTTTCAGCGTCTTCTCGAGAAACGCGTCCGTCCGCGCGTCGGCATCCTTCGCGTCTGCCGCCCGGAACGTGGCGGGATCCTTCGAAGATGCGAACCCGTGTCCCGCGTCCGGATAAATCTTGAAGTCGACGCTCTTGCCCGCCGCCTT
>JBKPMI010000110.1:0-9417 GCA_046732075.1 Acidobacteriota bacterium
CCGCCGATGGCGGTGACGGAATACGCCACCGGCACTTCATGCCAGTGCGCGATGAACTGGTTGTCGAAGAATTCTCCGAAGGAATCGGCGCGGCCGACGATCCTGCGGACCGGATGGATCGGCGGCTCTTCGCGGATGAGCAACGTCACCGATTCGCCGGGATCCCATCCGGAGCTGGTGAAGATCACGACCTCGCCCGGCGCGTAGTTGGTGAAGTCGGTTCGAAGGACGATGTGGGGCGAAGCGGCCGGCGCGGTGAACTCATCGGTCTCGCCGCTGGGCGCTCCGTTTCGGACGGGTGCCTGAAAACCGCTGACTGCCAGGAACGCCGCCGTGACGAGCAGACCCGGGACAAATGATGATCGACGCCTGGAGCTCATAGACCTCCCCTTTGTTGCCGCTCCCGATGCTCGAAACGAGACAGTTGGATGCTGATGAATTCTGCTTGGAGCTCGAGGCGGTCACAACCCCGACATATGTCGTACGAGACGGCGCAAATGGATCACGGACGCATATCGGAATTCCGCGTCGCGGCGTTTCCTCATCACGGCGCATCGACTCTCGATCCTCACCCCGACCAAAGTGGAAGACCGGGAACGTCGCGCTGCCTTGCGGAGAAGAAAAACCCGGCAGGCCCTTTCGGACCTGCCGGGTGTTGAGACGAAGGTCGAGGCTAACTCTACCCGTTCACGGGATTACAGACCGCCGTCGCTGGGTTCGCGCACAGACTCTTGTCCTCCGGCGTGCAGGGTTGGCCGTTGTCACTGCAGGTTCCGGTGAATGCCGGAGTCGGGGTGGGCGGGGCCGTCACGATCGGCGTCGGCGTGCTCGTCACGATCGGCGTCGCTGTCGGCGGCGGACCGCAGATGGATCCCTCGAAGTTGTTGAACGCATCGAGGCGAGCGGCCTCGGTCAGCATGTCGTTGCGGTTCCCGGCGAGCGCCGCGTTGACCTCGGCGATCACCTGCGCGGTGGTGAGCGGGTACGTCAGGCTCGGATTCGATGAATTCAGGAGCGCCGCCACCGCCGCCCGGAGGAGAGTCTGCATTGCGCCACAGAGACCCTTTCCACCCGGGAAGCTGAGCGCGTCGAGCAGGGACACGTTACCGAGCCCGCACTGATTCGGAACGGCGAAGACGGAACTTAGGGTCTGGCCCTGGGTGTACCCAACCCAGTCACCGAAGTGCTGCGGCTGCTTCCAGAAGCCCGGCGTGCAGCCCGAGAACAGATTCGGTGTCGGGGTGTTCGTCGGCGTATTCGTCGGCGTATTGGTTGGGGTGTTTGTCGGCGTATTCGTCGGCGTATTGGTTGGGGTATCCGTCGGGGTGTTCGTCGGCGTGTTCGTCGGAGTCGGCGTCGGCGTATCCGTCGGAGTGTTCGTCGGCGTGTTGGTGGGCGTGTCCGTCGGCGTCGGCGTCGGCGTGTCCGTCGGAGTCGGCGTCGGCGTGTCCGTCGGAGTGTTCGTCGGCGTATTGGTCGGCGTGTCCGTCGGAGTGTTGGTCGGCGTGTTCGTGGCAGTCGGCGTTGCCGTCGGTACGAATGACCCTCCCTGAATCTGGTTGTCGCGGCTACCCGCGTTGGCGCCGTCCTCGCTCGTCCACTTGAAGTGGTAGGGGCCGCCGCTCACGGAGCTCGACCCCTCACCAGTACCCCAGTAGCCGGAGGAAGCCGTGTGTCCGCCATAGGCGAGGAAGACTTTCTGCGGCGCCGATGTGATGTGGTAATTGATTATGAAATTCGGGAAGTCGTCGGGGCAGTTCCCACCGGCCGTGCAATCCGGTTTGTCGTGAACGGGCACGGTGATGGAATCGATGTCCCCGCCCCACATGCAGATCTCATTGGGGCCGGTGTAAGCGGCTTGGGCACCGGAGGTCGTGAGCGCGCCCAACCCGATCCGGCCGTTCAGCGGATCAGCCACCTGCTGGGGATCGGGAAGAACGGCGACGCAGCTCGGAGTGGCATCGACATTCGGGACGCAGTCTGCCGCAGCGAGACCTTTGCAGAGCTCGGCTGTGCTGGTCCCGAGAAGCGTCTGCGTGTTGTCGTACCGAGTGACGAAGTCGTAGGCGTGGATATCGCCCTTTCTCGCTTCGAAAGTGAAGTCGACGCTGCGGTTCGCGGGAGCCGTCGTGGGAACGCTCCAGACCGCCCTCTGCGGAACGCTCTGGTCTTCGTTGTAGTTCGAGTTGTTCGGATTCAGGATGCCGTTGATCCATGCGGTGCAGCCGAGCGTCGCGTCGACTCCCTCGACTCCGTTCGCGCACTGGGAGAAGTCGATGAAGGTGATCTGCTGAGTTTGCGGCAACGCCAGAGTGACAATGCGCGAAACGCCCGAGCTGAGTCCGGTCGCGACGATCTTGTAGACGATCCCGTCGCTTTCCTTGATGAGGCGGTTGTCGAAGATCTCGCCCCCGGCGTCGGCCGTCACGGTCCAGGTGCGATCGGGATGAATCGACGGCCGTTCGTGGACCGAGATGACGACCGTTTCGCCGGCCACCCATCCCATCCCGGTGAGAATCACGGCCTCGCCGCGGGAGTACTCCTCGCGGTCCGCGCGCAGCGTCACGATTCGCGGCGGCGCGGAACGTTCAACCTTCGAGACCGCCGGTGCGACGGCGAACTGCACGCCGGTGATCTGGCTTACCAATTTGGGTATCTGAAGACCACCGCTCGCGAGCGCGACGCCGACGAGAACAACCAGGAGTCCGCTGAAAACGAATGACCGCTTGTGAGGTTTCATCGATTACTACCTTCCGTCCTTCGACGATTCCGCCTTCGTTAACTCCATCTATCGGTTGGGATCGGTGATTCTTGAGGGCGAGTCGGGCGCAAACAAGCTAGACATTGGTCGACTGTCTCGCCCAGAAATCCGCCGTTGGTCGAGGAGATCGCTCGAAACGGTCTCACGCACTCGACCTTCGTCGTAACGAATCCGGCCGGCTGCGGAGGAGCGGGCTCTTCGGGCGAATCGGAGGGGCGGAGGCGCGTTGATTTCGGAAAAGACGCTCGAACGCGCCGGCGATTCAGGTCGCGATTCGCGCCTTCAGCCGCGCGGTGCCGGGACGGCTCGCGACGATGCGCGCGCCGCTCTTCAACACCGCGACGACGCGCGACCCCTCGTGCGGCTCGATCGCGGTGACGAAATCCAGGTTCACGACGTGCGAGCGGTGGATCCGCACGAACCGGCGGGACTCCAGGCGCGTCTCGAGGTCCTGCAGCCGGGCGTGCACGAGGTGCTGGCGGCCCGACGCGTGCAGCGCGACGTAGTCGTCGCATCCTTCCAGGCGCTCGACCTCGGCGAGCGGGATCGCGACCATCCGGCCGCGCTCGCGCACGAACACGCGCGTGATCGGGCGCGCCGCGGCGAGCGCCTCCCGCGCTCGCGCCACCACGGACGGCATTCCGTGCGCGATCGCCTGGCGGCCGCGCTCGGCCGCCGCGCGGACGCGCTCGCGGCCGAACGGTTTCAGGAGGAAGTCGAGCGCGCCGATCTCGAACGCGGTCACCGCGAAGCGCTCGAACGCCGTGGTGAAGACGATGTAGGGGCGGTGCGAGATCTGCTCGGCCACCTCGACGCCCGAGACGCCCGGCATCACGACGTCGAGAAAGAGGATGTGCGGCCGGTGCTCGTCCACGGCGCGGATCGCGGACCAGCCGTCCCCGGCCTCGAAGACGTCCCCGATCCAGTCGAGCGACGCGAGGTGGCCGCGCAGCGCCTTGCGCGCGAGCGGCTCGTCGTCCGCGATCACGATGACGGCCTTACGCATCATTGGGGTCCTCGGGTCCGGGCGGCGCATCGCATGGCAGCCGGACGACGACCTCGTAACCTTTCGCGCCCCCGGCCTGGATCTCCAGTGCGGCGGTATCTCCATACACCGCGGCGAGACGCTCCTGCAGGGCGCGCAGGCCGTAGCCGGTGCCGCCGTTGGACGCCGGCGAATTCCCCGGGCCGTCGTCCCGGACGCGCAGAACGAAGGTCGCGCCGTCCGCCCGAGCGGCGATCTCGATCCGGCCGCCCTCGACGCGGTTGGCGATCGAGTGGCGGACGGCGTTCTCGACCAGCGTCTGGAGCGCGAACGTCGGCACACGGCAGGAGAAAACGCCGGGATCGACGTCGCTCGACACGCGCAGGCGATCGCCGTAGCGAAGCTGCTCGAACTCGAGGTAGCGCTGGGTGAGATCCCACTCCTCCCGGAACGGCACGGTCTCGCCGGCGTCGTCGCGGAGTGACTGCCGGAGGATGTCGCCCAGCTTCTCGACCGCGCTCTCCGCGACCGCCGGGTCCTGCCGGACGAGGGCGCCCACGGTGTGCAGGGCGTTGAACAGGAAGTGCGGGTTCAGGCGGTTGCGGAGCGCCTCCAGCCGCGCGCCGACGAGGGCGGTCTCGGCCTTCAACGCGCGGGTCTCGCTCTCGTTCGCGCGGCGACGGGTCTGGATTCCGTAGGAGACGCCGGCGACGAGGCCGTAGAGCCACACGGCCATCAGGAACTGCCACCCGATGACGCGGGAGGTGAGGCCCTCCTTCAGCATCGGGAGCACGGGCTTTCCGTCGATCGCGGCATCGCCCACATAGGTCGCCAGGATCCAGAGGACGGCGTAGATCGATGCGGCCGCCAGGTGCTTTGCATAGAAACCGGCGCGCACCGAGAGCGGCCACGGATTCCGGGCGCAGAACCGCCACACCGCGAGACCCAGGATCGCGGCGCTGCCGATCGACACGACGCCGTAGGCGAGCGCGGCGGGCAGCGCCTGGTTCTCCCGGGCGTACGTCAGAAAGAACAGGACCCAGAAGAGGTAGAAGGGAAGCCACGCCCCGATGACGAGCAGGGTGCGGCGGACGACAACGCGGGCGCGCATGGAGAGCGGCCCGCAGGATAGCGCGCCCAACCGCGCGCGAGCGTCGATTCACCGACGCGATACGCCACTTCACCGAAGACCGGGCTCCGGCGCGCAACCCCGGATCGCAGGATACGGATGCCGTGGAGGAGGTGGATATGGGCGCGTTGCGCACGGTCACGGTGGTGGTCGCGATGGGCTCGCTGGGGATGGCGGCTCGCTCGCCCGAGACGGCTCGCCGGTCGATGGCTTCGATCGTCGCGCGGATTCAGAAGGCGGACTACGAGGGGGATCGCAAGGCGCTGGTGCGACTCGCGGCGGAGCTCGCGCCCTACACGCTGAACCATTCCCTCGCGTCGCGCGCGCGGTACTGGCGCGGGTTCGCGCTCTGGCGCCGCGCGCTGAACGGCTTCAACGAGAAGGACGCCGATCCGAAGGAGATCGAGCGGGATCTCGTCGGAGCGATCACCGAGTTTCGCGAGGCCGCGAAGGACCCGCGGATGGCGGCCGATGCGAACAGCGCCGCGGCCGCGTGCTCCTGGAACCTTTCTTACATCCACCGCGAGGAGCCCGACGCCCGCAGGCAGTACATCCTGCAGGGCGTCCGCTTCAACGACGAGGCGAAGAAGGAGGGCCCCGACAACCCGCGCGTCCTCTGGGTCGTGGGCGGAGGGGAGTGGTTCGTTCCGGTCGAACGCGGCGGCGGCCAGGCGAAAGCGATTGCGACCTACGAGCGCGCGCTGGAACTCGCGCGAAAAGAGAAGGGGAGCGTCGCCGATCCGCTCGACCCGTCCTGGGGAGAGCCGGAGCTGCTGATGAACCTGGCGTGGTCGTATCAGAACCGTGAGACGCCGGACCTGGACCTCGCGGAGTCGAACGCGCGCGCCGCGCTGGCGATCGTCCCGACCTGGCATTACGTCCGCGACATCCTGCTGCCGCAGATCCGGGAGGCGAAAATGAAAGAGAGCGGTTCCACGACCATCCCCGCGGCAAACGCGACGACCGCGAAGGCGGCGAGCACGACCGACTTCGACTTTCTGGAGGGGAAGTGGACCGTCGTCTACAACAACGCGCAGCCGGGCATCCCGCCGAACCTCCCGGGTACGTGGATCGCCACGAAGCAGGCGGACGGCCGGGTGGTGTACGACGAGTTTCGACTCCTGGGCGGCGACGGGAAGACTGTTTTCCTCGGGACGACCTACCGGGTCTTCGACGAGGTCCGGCAGCAGTGGGACATCCGGTACGTCGGGCTGCTGACGCCCGGAAACGACGGGATCCCGCGGAAGACCGCGCAGTGGGCGGAGCTGACCGCGTGGCGCGAGGGGGCGACGATCCGGGTCGACCAGCGCGCGAACGAGTACCAGCTCCGGATCACGTACTCCGACATCGCGAAGGACCACTTCCACTGGAAGGCCGACGTCTCGTCCGATGGCGGCAGGACCTGGAGGGCCGACCAGATCCGGATCGACGCGAAAAGGGCGCCGTAGAGACCGGGACACGGGACAGGGGACACGGGACACGGCGAGCGGGGTGGAGGCGGAGCCCGGATTGCGCTAGGTTTCGGCCAGCGCTTTCCCCAAGAGAGGAGGCTCCGATGAAGACACCCGGAAGGCTCATCCTGGCGGCGGCAGCGTTGGCGGCGGCGACGGCGTGCGCTTCCTCGACGCTGCGCACTTCGGTGGACTACGACCGGTCCGTGAACTTTTCGAAGTACCGGACCTTCGCCTACATGGACGTGCAGCAGCTCCGCAATGAGCTCGTGGGCCGCCGCGTCCACCAAGCGCTGACCGACGCCTTGACCGCGCGGGGTCTCCGGGAAAATCAGATCTCCCCGGACCTCTTTGTCGTGCCGCACGTCCGTCTCTCGCACGAGACCGAGATCCGGACATACAACACGGGGTGGGGCTATGGCTGGCGGTGGCGCCGGGCCGGGCCGGCGGTCGCGACGGTCGAACAGATCCCGGTGGGCACGCTGATCGTCGACCTCGTGGACGCGACCGCGAAGGAGATGGTCTGGCGGGGAACCGCGACCGACACGCTGAAGCCCCAGGCGACGCCGGCCGAGAAGGAGCAGGCCCTCACCCAGGCGATCGCCAAGATGCTGGAGGGTTTCCCGCCGGCGTCTTAGACGACCCCCCGGAATCGCCGGCTACTCGAACGCCGCCCGGAAGTGGATTCAAGGAATTCCGACGCGGCGGACGAATGAAGCGAACCGGGGATCGTCGCGGATCCGATCCCAGGCGCGATCCACCTTCAGGAAAACGAGGCCGGGAGATCGCTCCGCGACTGCCGCCTCGAGGCTCGCGAATGCCCGGTCGCGGTCGCCCGACTGCGCCGCGAGGCGCGCGACGTCGAGCGGGGAAACATACCTTTCCCGGGCCAACTCGATCAGATCCGCCAGGCGGTTCCGCGCCACGTTCCGCTCCGCATTCTCGTAGTCCTTCTCGTTGCGAGCCGTTGCGAGAGCCGTTTCGCCGGTCTGTTCGCCCGAGAGCTCGTACGCTTTTCGGAGAGCCTCGATCGCGCCGCGGACGTCGCCCTTCCTTCGCAGCGCCTCGGCCAGACCGTACCGGGCCTCCGGATTGGCCGGCGCCGCCTGCACGATCGCCCGGTAGTCGGCGACGGCGTCGTCGAGCCTTCCCGCCTGCACGAGAAAATTGGCTTTCATCATCTTCGAGGCGTCGTTTCCCGGATCGATTCGCAGCGCCCTCTCCATGAGAGCGATGGCATCTCCGGCTCTCCCTCGCGCCCAGAAATAGAGGCCGATCGGGCGGAAGAGGTCGCTGCGGAGAAGGCGCGGATCCGTGGCGAGCTCGCGGTACTCCCCCTCGCAGTACTTCCAGTCCCAGTCAAAGTAGAAACGGCGGTTCACCATCGCCGCCCGCGCCAGCACGTTGCGCGGATCCACCGCGAGCGCCTTCAGGATCTGGTCCGCCTGTCCCGCCCACGACTCCGCCGGCGGTGCATAGCCGTACACGGCGCTCGTGGCGTACGTCGCGGAGGCGCCCAGGTGGGCCTCCGCGAATTTCGGATCGACGTCGGCGGCGCGTAGAAACAACCGCCGGGCCTCGAGGTTGCCCTCTTCCGTCTCCTTCTGAAAGAAGTAACGGGCCTTCAGCGTCAGCTCGTAGGCCTCCGGGTTCTCCGTGCCGTAAAGGCTCAAGGCGCGCTTCTCGGCGTCCGAGAGATGGAGGTCGAGACCGCCGGCGACGGCGGATGCGATCGCATCCTGCACGTCGAGCAGCTCCGACATGGGCCGGTCGAACTTTTCCCCCCAGAGACGGCGGCCGGTCGCGGTCTCGACCAACTCCGCCGTGATCGAGAGGTCGCTCCCGGTGCGCGCGACGCTGCCCGTCAGAACCGCCCCGACTCCGAGCTTCCTCCCGACGTCCTGGGGATCCGCGGCCGCGCGGAAACGGAAGACCGTCGCGCGCGCCATCACCTGGAGCGCCCGAAGGCGGGAAAGCTGCTCGATCAGGTTCTCGGTCAAGCCGTCGCCCAGGTACTCGGCCTCCGGTTCCCGACTCGCATTCGAAAACGGAAGGATGGCGAGCGACGTCCTCCCTCCGACGGCGGTCCCGGGAGCCTCCCGCCACTTCCAGATCCCGAAGGCGGCGGCCAGGACGACGATTACCCCGAGACCGGCCGCGGCGGCCCGCGGAATCCGCAGAGGCCGGGGCGGTGCGGTCGGGATCGCCGGAGCGGTGACGGCTGCTCCGGCCAGGATCGCCTTCAGGTTGAAGGAGAGGTCGCGTGCCGACTGAAATCGCTGCTCCGGCTCCTTTCGCAGGCAGTGCAGGATCACGCGGGCGACGTCGGCCGGGAGATCCCGGGTCGTTTGGCGCGGATCGGGGGGATCGTCCCGCAGGATCGAAGACAGCGTTTCCGCGCCGGTCCTCCCGGAGAACGTCCGGGAGCCGGTCGCCATCTCGTACAGGACGCAACCGAGCGAGAAGATGTCGGACCGCGCGTCGCCCGGTTGCCCCGTCACCTGTTCCGGCGACATGTAGCCGACGGTTCCCATGACGGTGCCGGGCATCGTTTGCTGCGTCACGGTCTGCGCCATCGTCTCTTCCGGCGCCGTGAGCGTCTTCTCCCGCCGTGCGAGGCCGAAGTCGAGAATCTTGACTCGGCCGTCGGAGGTCACGAAAACGTTCTCGGGTTTCAGGTCCCGGTGGACGATGCCTCGGGCATGCGCGGCGGCCAGGCCGTCGGCAACGGCGATACCGATCTCGACGGACTCCCGCCAGGGAAGCGGCCCTCCGGCCAGCCGGCTGCGGAGATTCTCGCCTTCCAGGAGCTCCATGACCGCGAACGTGACTCCGCCGTCCGTTCCGAAGTCGTGAATCGCCAGGATGTTCGGGTGCGAAATCGCCGCAACCGCCTTGGCCTCCCGCTCGAATCTCGAGAGCGAGGCGGGGTCGTCGGCGAGATGCTCGGGCAGGACCTTGACGGCCACGTGGCGGTCGAGCCGGGAGTCGCGCGCGCGGTAGACCTCTCCCATCCCGCCGGCGCCGAGCGGCGTGAGGATCTCGTACGGGCCGAGCCGCGAGCCGGCGGGGAGACTCATCCGACTCTGTC